>JAZUHG010000001.1:0-32012 GCA_045641605.1 Phoenicibacter sp.
GTTCATGGCCCTCTCGCCAAAGCCCGAAGACCGATTCGATACGGTCACCGAATTCCGCGAAGAGATGTCCGATTACCTATCAAACCCTCGCGCCGGTCAAAAGCAACTCTCTGCAATTTTTAGAGATCGCGATATCGACGAAATCGACGAAGTCGAGGTTTCCCAAAAATCACGCATCCTCGAAGGCCTTACAAACAACACCGGCCAAACAATTTTGGGCAGAGCATTTGCCGCAATTGCAACCGTTCCGCTCGCTTTGGTCTCGGTCTTAAATATCGATTTTCTTGGAGCTGCAACTCCTAACTTAGCTGGCATTATTGCCATAGTTGTAATTATTGGAGCCGCCATCGCGTGGCCCTGCATTGGCCTTGGATTTGGTGCACTCGCGCTGGCTCTTGCGCTCATGCTTTCCGGCAATATCATAGTCGGCATAGCTCTGGCGCTTGCCTCAGTAGCTTGGGGTGCATATGCCCTCAAAAAATCCCTCAGCAACTCGTCCGCATCGCGCAACGCAAACGACCAGCAAACATTCTCAACCAGCCACGTCGCACTTGCGAACACTGCTTCGGCTTTCCCGCTCTTCGGTTCGTTCGGATTCGCGCAGGTCGCACCATTTCTCGCTGGCCTTTTCTGCGACATCAAAGACGCACTCATCAACACAGCATACGGCTTTTTGCTATGCCTTATGCTTGCAGGCCTAGGCTCACATAGCCTAGTCGGTTGGGAACTACTCAACAATATCAACTTCCTTGCAGACACATCAGACGCCGATGTCCAGGATGCAATCTTCTTGCTACTCACAAGACCAGCAACCTACATCTGGCTCGTATCATGGCTGGTATGCGCCGCACTTTGCTCCGTAGGCTTCAAGTTCGAATCCCGCGCACTCCACGTGATTGGCGTGCTGGGCGGCATGGTCATCATGCTCATCGGCATCTGCGTGGCAAACTACTTCGCATCCGGCATGGACTCCTGGCAACCCCAAGGTTGAGAAATCCTCCCAACCATTCTCGCCGCAGCCCTCGCCACCGTCATCGCCATCTTCCTCCCAAACCGCAACTAAACAATACCTATCTAGCTTACTCCTGCCCAAACCGTTATCGCCATCTTCCTCCCAAACCACAATTAAACAATCACCAACTCCTAAGCCTCAAATTGTCCAGCCGTCTCCGAAGCCGAAGTCCCAACCTGCAAGCTTCTCTGGGAGAGATTTTGGCATATACTTTTCTCAACGGCTTCGCGGAATGCCCTCGCGCAGGCAAGCTGCCAGCAATCGCTTGGCGCTGCAGGGGTTTCGAAAAATATATTCCAAAATCTCTCACACCCGAACCGACACCCCAAACCCTCCCAATCCCGTAACAACTCAAACCCCAAATGGCTCAAAACGCATTTAGTGAGTGAATATTTCAAATCCCAAACCTCTATTTGGCTCAAATTGCTTTAAGTGAGTGAATTCTCCCAATAAATTCACTCACTAAAGGCATTTTGCGCCATTTATTGTTCTTTAAGCTTGTAAATTCACTCACTAAAGGCGTTTTGCGCCATTTATTGTTCTTTAAGCTCGCAAATTCACTCACTTAAGGCATTTTGCGCCATTTTTTGATGCGTTAAATTATGTATAATATTAAATCATGATGGAAGGGGAAGTATGAAGAAACAAGTTGAGATAGTGTTGGATGCCAAGCCGCGAGGTTTTCACCTAATCACCGATGAGGTGGCTCGCAAGCTCGCCGAAGCCGGCCTCACGCTGCCGGACACTGGCGTCATTAGCCTTTTTATTAAGCATTGCAGCTGCAGCCTTTCGATCAACGAGAATTACGATCCATCCGTCCGCGAGGATCTCGAAAACATTTTCAACGAGGTCGTGCCCGAGAACCAGCCATATTACACCCACACCCTCGAAGGCCCGGACGACATGCCATCCCACGCCAAATCCATCATGGCAGGCTCATCTATCGAAGTGCCCATCACCAACGGTCAGCTAAATCTTGGCACCTGGCAGGGGATTTACCTTTGCGAATTCCGAAACAACGGCGGCCCCCGCGAGGTCGTTGCCACTGTGCTATAATAACGCAAGGTAAAAAGAGGGGACTATTATGACTAACAAAAAATCAATAATTGGAATTTCAATCTTGTTTACTATTATTACGGTTTGCGTTGTAACGATGTTTTTTACTACATCTTTGGCAGATGACCAAGCAGCCACCGAAGCCGAGGCAAATCAAGACCCGAATGATCAAACCGAATTATCTTTCGCTGTTTCAGGATTTCAGCCCGGTTTTGTGCCAGAAGCAACAATTCAGAAAAATTCAGAGGCACCACAACCTTATACTCTTGGAAATAAACTTACTTTTATCGATGGACCAATTGTAACTTATAGTAAAAATTACCCATACTGTTCATTTTCCATAAAAGCTGAAGCTGGGGTAGAGTATACTTTAAATATTTATCAAACACTCGATTATGATATCGATAGCATAACGCCTTCTGACGTCCTTAAACTTGGAGAACCGAAAAAGATAGAAAGCAATTATGATTTTACTCTCAATTTTACAACGGCTAAAGAAAAATATACTCTTAAAGTAGCAGTAAATGCAGTAGGACCAGTACAGAATGCGAAAATTACATTCTACGACAATAATTGAAATTTCATCGAATCAAAAACTACTGACGACCAAGGTTCTTGCACCTTTTTAATTGAGCCACGCTATCGCAAAGGTATCGTTGTGTGCGAAAAAGAAGAGTATACGGATGGGATAATTTTTGGCGATGAATTTGTTGTCGATCCTGATAAAAGATATGAAGAAGCTACATTCATACTCTCACCGCTGGAGAATGCCAAGCTTGTACTTGATAGTCAAGACTCATGCCATCAATTTTTTGACGTCTATTATAAGCAATACACGCAAAGCTCTCCAGAACCTCCACGTGTAGAAAAGTTTTTTAAGAAAGCCACCCTTTCAACAACTATCCTGGAGATTGATGGTGAATGACATGTAGAGGCAGATGGCACATTGGTTTTAGAAAAGGTGGAGCGTGGTGAAGTTACTTATATATCAATAAAGCCTGTTTGTGAAAACGGCAACGTTTTGGATAGTTGGCTTATCGATAACGGATTAGGTCAAAAAATAATATATAGAGCAAATGAAGGATTCGAAATTGCTCTAGGAAGCAAACTTATTGCTGAGCCTGTTTACGTATTAGCGCCTCCTGTAACCCCAGAAGAGACTAACAGCACTCCTCAAACAGGGGATAATTCAATGCCTGCTGTTCTTGCACTAGGTATATTGGCCGCAGCTGCTTCAGTTGTATTAATCTCAAATCGCCGAAGCCGAGGCATCAACCTGTAAGCTATTAGGGAGAGATTTAGGGATATAATTTTCTCAACGGCTTCGCGGTATGCTATTGTGCGGGCAAGCCGCCAGCAATCGCTAGGCGCTGCAGGGGTTTCGAAAAATATACCCATAAATCTCTCACGCATGAGCCGACACCTCAAATTTTCACTAAAATTTTAATATTATTTATTATTTACTAAATAATTTTTATCTTAGTTTTATTGTTGCTTTAACGCTTTTTGCTGAAAATTCACCCAGTATTCACTGTTTGTTAAGCGCCTTCGTGATACAATCGCGCCCTTATATTGTAGTTTTAGGAGCGTGATGTCATGAACGAAGCGTTTATAGACGGCCAAAACCTTCATCTAGGAACTAAACAAGCTGAGGAACCATGAGAGATAGACCTAAGAAAATTTAGATTTTATTTACAGAGAAAGTATAAAGTAGATAAAGCATACTACTTTATTGGTTACTTTAATGAGGAGTATTTAGAATTATATAAGTCAATATCACGTTCTGGGTACTTTTTGATCTTCAGGAAGCATTCTATGGGGCATAGAAGCGCAAAAAAAGGGAATGTAGACACTGATCTTGTTTTTGAAGTTATGAAAAAAATCGCTGAAAAAGAAGACTTCGATAGGGTGGTGTTGGTTTCAGGCGATGGCGATTATTATAAAATGGTTGAATACCTTATAAATAAAGATAAATTTTCTAAATTGCTGGCTCCGAACGAAAAAAGAATGTCAAGCCTGTATAAATTGCTAAACAGAAAGTTTTATACGTCTTTAAGCCAGGAAGATGTTATTAATAAAATTAACAAATAAAAAAATGCGAGGTACTGCTTAGGTAGTTAACCGTTCGCATCCCTCGCCTCGTAATGTCACCAATATAACATACAATTTTATTTTGTCAATACAAATTTATATATTGAGAGGCGAAAACACAGATGTGCTCGTTTGAGTTTATTGTAGATTTCAAATGTAGTAGGTGTAGCGGCCGCCGCCGATCTTTTTAATTTTCTTGGCGCGAACAAGATCATTTAGCGACCTCTGAACAGTGGTTTGACTAATATCTGGGCAACTATCCATAATTTCGGTCTTTTTAAGCTGCCTGTAATTGTCTTTAATAAAGGACTCAATTCGCTTAGGTTTCGAAGCCCCAAACGCCGAAGCCCTCGCATCCAACTCCTTGTAGGCACCCAGTAAAGTGCCTTGCAAAAACCTCACAAAATGCGAATAATCATTTTTACTTTCATGCCAACCTGCCGAAGAATCAGCCAAGGCCTCATAGTAAAGCTCTCTTTGTTTGTCAATAATCCTGTCGATGCTTATGTATTTCCCTGCAAAATAACCACTTTTAAACAACAGCAAAAGCGTTAACAGTCGGCTCATGCGCCCATTGCCATCATTAAACGGATGAATACACAAAAAATCCAATACGAATAGGGGAATAAGCACCAAAGCATCTAAACCTTCAGCAATGGCTTCACTATATGATGAGCAAATATCCTTAACGGCCTGTGGCGTCTGCGCAGCCGCTAGCGGCCTAAATCGCTCAACCTTAGACCCATCCGGCAACACATCCACAATCGAATTATCAATCGTCTTAAACTTCCCAGCAAAAGAACTATTTGTGTATTTATACAAAATTTTGTGAACTTGCAAAATACTCCCGCAAGAAAGCTCAATATTTTCATAGTTCTCAAAAATCAAACTCAAAGCCTCTCTATACCCAGCAATTTCCATCTCAGCATCATTTTTAGGCCGCGCCTTTTTAGCAACAAGCTTCCGAAGCCGCTCATCCGTTGTCACGATTCCCTCAATGCTGTTAGAAGACTGCGTACTGTGAATTTTTGCAACATCCGCCAAAGACGTCAGCTCCACGCCACCACGCATCATGTACAAATCCTGCTTGGCCTTAAACTCATGAATGCCCGCCACCTGCGACATAACACCTGCGTCAATCACCGAATCATAAATCTCTATGTAATTTAGTCTTTTCATTTCAATTTAGTCATTATAGCACTAAATGACCAAATTAAAATATGAGTTTAAATTGCCTTATATCTACTGTTCCATTATCTATGTTATAATTACGTCATAATCGATTAAGGAGGATATCATGGCAGACAAAGTAAATTGCAATTTTTGCGGTAAAGAGCTCGACGTAAAAGACGATCGAGTTATCAGTGGAGAGTTTTACGAAGACATCAGCGAAGGCTTTGCCGAAGGTCGCCAAGACCTCCCGGACATCACAATCTGCGCCGATTGCTACGAATCTAACATCGTTGCAAAGACCAAACATTAATGTCTGACTCTAAAGACTATCAAATAATGGTAGGTGTAGGCAAGTCTAAGCTCCTTAAGGGCTTTATCAAACTCCGCTACATTCCTAAGATCAGCACCATTTGCGCAAAACACAATCTTGGTTTTACAATTATGGATGCCATAGGTGGCTACTCCGATAAAGACACCTACACAGTCGAATACTCACTTGTCGTTCACATTTCAAATGTCTCCGATGACATAGTACACACTCTTGCAGAAGAGATCCGCTCTAAGCTTAAACAGAAGGCTGTGCTTTTGCGGGCAGTTAATGCGCACAATGAATTTTTAACGGAAGATTAAGTCTCCGAAGCCGAGGCCTCCACCTGTAAGCTTCTAGGGGAGAGATTTAGGAATATACTTTTCTCAACGGCTTCGCGGTATGCCGTCGTGCAGGCAAGCTGCCCGCAATCCAAAGGCGCTGCAGGGGTTTCGAAAAATATATTCCTAAATCTCTCACTTATGAGCCGACACCTCAAATATTTACTATTCTTTATTAATTTTTATTTTAGGTTTATTCTGGTTTTAATTTTATTGTCTAAAAAACTATTTGCTGTTCTAAGTTAATTTAGAGCTTTCATGTTACAATCGCGCTCTTGGCGATGCCTATGATGGTAGGCGGTTGGCCTCCTTGATGGCCCAGAGAGGGAAACCTTTCATCTTACGTAGTTGTTCTACGCAGAAAGGAGGCGCTTTATGGATGTTGAGACGTTTATAGGCCTAATAAGCCTTGTTTTGACTTCAGTTTCAATCGGTGTTCTGATTGGCTCTGTCATAAAAAAATAACCGCTTCCAAAGTCAGAAGCGGTTTAACGCTCAGGCTAACCGTCTACCGGTATCGCCATTTAGTATTTAATCACAATTGAATAAATTGTCAACGTTAATTTCAAAATATTTCGTTCATATTTGTTGGCAGGGGGACAACTAAAACTGTAAAATTTGAACGAATTTAACTTTGGATTGAAAAATATTAGGGGTGTTTTTGTTAAAAAAGAGAATACCCAATTTTACGCATTTTTGTAGATAAAATAAAAAATGTCAATTTTTCGCAATCGCTCTAGCTGGGGCTTTAGAAAAAACTTTAAAATAGTTCTTGACAAATTTGGAAAAATATGGTTATTATATATATAGGGGTTATCTAGTAGTATAACAGAGGGATGAAAATGCAATTTGATTTTAGAACGACATATGAATATCTAAACGTCGTTTACGGCATCAATACCAATGACATTTTGACCGAAGTTACCGATGTCGATTTTGGCTCAAATAACAAATTGTGTTTAAAGACCGATTGGCTAATGATCAAAAATAATGCACGCATCGGAAATAAATCGGGCAGCATTATATTAGAGAACATTGAATCGGTAGTGAAAAAGTTGAATAACAACCAAACACTAATTATGTTTGCGTCAGATGCATTTTTGACAAGCAAGAATAAAAACTTGGTAAAGATAAAGAAGAAGCTTAAAGAAAGTTATATGGCAGAAGTTGTACAAACATCACAATACGGAAACTTTTATAAGAACGAGCACAGGGACTACCAATACTATCCAAACTCTGCGGCCCTGTTGGTTCTAAGGAAGGGTAGCAAAAGCATAAAGTTTGTCAACAATTTGGGATGAGTTTACGACGAGCCAGGTATGGGCAACTCTAATTTTAAGGAAGTGGTAATTGATAAGAACGACCTGGAACGCACTAGCAACTTGTTGCCGTCATATTTAATTTTGATGGAAGAGTCAAAGAAATACAACCTCAAGCTGGGGGATTTAGCTGATATAAGGCAAGGTTGTTACATTAATAGGATTTTGAGCAACAGCATGCCGTATGAATTTGATGAGACGCGTGATGGTGAAATATTCAAGCCTGTTGAGATTAAAAATATTGGCGAAACCATTTTGACGGGCGTTAATTACACTCAAGTTTCTAAGAAAAGCGCGAAGCTTGAGAAGCACTTTTTAAAGAAGGGTGACATTGTTTTGACAGTAAAGGCAGCAAATATAAAGGCAGCAATTGTAGATGTTGATGCAAGCGAGAAGTACGTTGCATCTAACAACTTGATTGTTATAAGTCCGAAAAATGGTGTTGCTCCGGAACTGATATTGGCTTACTTGCAAAGCGACGTGTTTAACTCTTTTGTCAGTACAAATATTGTTGCTGAGTATGTAAAGAAGCTAAATGTAGAGCAATTAAAGAACGCTCCTGTTCCTTTAAAGAGGGAAGAGGCTCTAAATAGCGAAGGCTTATTGAAGTTTAGAAAGTTGATCGAAGCAAGGGAGGGTATTGCAAAGAACATTAAAGGTTTGTCTGAAAGAAAAGACGAGTTCAGAGACGAAGTAAGTAGTATTTTCTAGTTTTTTTAAAAACAAATTAGATGCAACTAGATAACATTTTAGAAAGGATGGAAAACATGAATACATTAAAAGACCTAGAGCAAATGAAAACAAAAAATATCTTCTTCTATAAAGATAAAGAACAAGAGAACGAATGCAAAAGACTAGAAAACTTCAAAAAGTTTCTGATAAAAGCAAAGCCATGTTATGAAAGTATCTGAGGGGAAGAGATTATTGAACTGTTGATGTGGATAAATGAATGAACATATCGCGACGAAATGCACTTCGTGTTCGGCGGAGACTATAGCTACAAGAGGGTTCTTGAAAGAATAAAGTACTTCATATATTGTGAAGACTTTGATCTGTACGAAAAAATGGGACTTGTTGCTCATATCGCAAGTTATGAAAAATATACAGTCCTAAATAATGGCGTCTTCAAAGTTGATAAGTCAGGTGACACCATGAGGGAAATCAGAAAAATCATAGCCAATTATATGGCCAATCAGTATGAAGAGGCACATAACTTCATAGACGACTACTCTGAAAAATATACTCCACGGTCCTTTATCGAAGAAGTAAAAAAGCGACTAAACGCGTTCCTGACATCAGAGCCCTATGGATATATGAAAAGGGAGCATAAAAGTGAAGACCTTACTAGTGCTGCAAGTAAGTTCCTTAGAATGTATAACGTTGATGACATATATAAAACACTAACCGGAAGAGTATACAGACAAGACGAAGCAAAAAGGACTATTAGTGTAATGTTGCACAACCATATGTCTAGAATAGCATACCCAAATGTAGAACAGGAAAAGAGAAACTACCTAATGGTTGGACCTACAGGTTTGGGAAAAACTGAAATAATTCGAACCCTAAAATATATAGCCCCAGTCCCCATCGTGGTTGTTGACGGCGGAAATCTAACTGGCGCTGGTTGAAGCGGTCAATCTATTGGAGCAGCCGTTAACGATGAGTTCAATAAGCTCTCACCTACGTTAAAGGAACGCAAAGACGCAGCAATAATAGTTATAGACGAAGCAGACAAGTTGGTTAAAAAGCCTGCACGCGACTCGGAGAACTTCACGTTCAGTAAACAAGCCAGCTTGTTAAAAGCTATAGAGGATGGATGTCTATCAATAGACGATAAAGAAGGAAGCATAAACATAAATAACGCCACTTTTATTCTGGCAGGAGCCTTTGAAGGCCTAATAAAAGAAGAAGACAAGACAAAAGACAAATACAGTGTAGGCTTCAACAAAACAAAAATAGAAAAGAAAAGCCACGACCAACAACTCAGTGATGCACTGATAAAGTATGGTATGAAAGCTGAGTTAGCAGGTAGAGTAGCTAATCTCATAGAGCTAAAAGAAATAAACAAAAAGGACCATGTGTATATACAGAAAAACTATAAAACAAGTGCCCTAAACCACGCCATAAACCTCTTCAATCTCTCAGGCATAAAGTTAGAAGTATCAGACAAAGCACTAGAAGAAGCAGCAGAACAAGCTATAGAAAGAGGCCTGGGGGTAAGAGGTGCCAACGCCATCATAAACAAGGCAGTTGACGAAGTCGAGTTCGACGCCCTAAAAAACAAGAAAAAAGTTGTCCGCATCAACAAAATGCCCAAAAATATATAAAGGAGGAATAGTATGAAAACAAGCAATGTAAAGAAAATCATGTTAGTAGTAGTAGCAGTTGTAGTAGCTACAACCATGTTAGGAGCGGGTTACTATCTGGGAGTAACCCAAAAAACCCGCGACCTACAAGAAGCCCTAAACGAATCCAAAACAGGTTATATTGGCTATGAAAGCCTAAAGAAGGTTATGTCTCTAGGAGGCATCCCTCAAAGCTATGGCCAAACGTTCATAGACGCAGAAGGTAACACCTGTCTAGCCTTCACAGAAAAGAATGACGTAGTAAGTGTAATAGTCCTAAAAGACCCCTACGGCAACGAACTAATCCAAGCTGACTATGACCCCATAACCATGAGTACAACGTATACGCCAGTAGGCAACAACACAGTAGAGGAAAACACCTACTACTGAATCCCCGAATACTCAGGCAATATAACCACCAAAACCTACAAAAACGCCGACGGCACCGACCACACCGTCAACTACCAAGAAATAATTGGCTATAAGTTCCAAAAAGAAAGAAAGTAGTTTATAACATGATATAATAAATCTGATTTTTATGGCAAATAGCAGAACACCAGTAATATATGAAGTTGACGAAGATCAGAATTATTTTGAAACTATTTCTGATGACATAAAGTATGCCGTCTTGTCAAAAGACGGCAACCAATACAAGATTATAGAAAGACCAAAATCTATTTCTAAGAAAGTTAACCCTAAATCTGACTTGATCCTTAAGTATCCTGTTGTATATATGCACGTATGGCAGGACAAGAAGGCTTTTAATGATAATAAATTTAAAATATATATAGGTGAGGCCGAAGACGCTGTTCGCCGGCAGAAAGACCATTATCAAGACTCAAAGAAAAAGAATTCTTGAAAAAAAGGCATGTTTAAAACAGCTGTCATCAACGGAAAAAAGGTTGTTCCTAAACTTTACATTATTGGAAGCAAATACTTTAGTAAGTCCACCACGCTTGATTTAGAACACAATTTAGTTGCCTATTGTCGTGCTATGAAGACTGCTGATGTTAAGACTATTAAAACTACCCAACAAAGAGAATATTATGGATGTGAGTGGACTGACGAATTGTTTGGGAACCTTTGAAAAGAATTAAGGAAACTGAGAAAAGACCTCTTCCTTCCCTTAGACGAGATCAAGAAATCTGCAATATTTAGAGCTTCGCCAAATCACAGGCTTACTCCCACTCAGGAAGCCGCCAAGAATTTTATTCTAGACAGACTTGATGACGTGACTATTAGCAATAAAAAGAACCAGCTTATAATGATAGAAGGAGAAGCGGGAACAGGAAAAAGTGTACTATCAAATACTACTTTCTACAATATTTTGCAAAAATCCGAAGTACAAAAAGATAAAACAGGGAAGGAAATCAAGGTGTATATGTTGATCAACCATAATGAGCAATTTGATTTATGTAGAAATGTAGTTAAAACTCTTGGGTTTGACGAAAAATTCGTTCAGAAACCAACACCTTTCTTAAATAAGCAAAAAGGAAAAAGGGCTGTTGATATAGTTTTTATTGACGAGGCCCACTTGCTGTTAACACAAGGAAGGCAGGCTTATACAGGCAAAAATCAGCTGTTTGATATTATGAAAAAAAGCAACATAACAGTTGTTATGTACGACGAGTATCAGGCCCTTAAAAAACCTCAGTTTATAGAGCCAGAGTTTATTGATCAAATTAGAACTATTTCTAAGTCGCAGGGTAATCACATGTATTTAAAAGATCAAATGAGAATGAACTGCGACCCAAAAACCTTAGCGTGAATAGATAAATTTACAAAAGAATACAAAATTACAAAGTTAAACAAAAAAGATAACAAGGGTTATGAGATAAGAATATTTAACAGCCCTGTTAAATTGCAACAGGCAATTAACAGCAAAGCAAAAACAGATGACGGAAAACAGTCGAGACTAATTGCTTCTTATGACTGACCATTTAAGGACAAAAAAGAGTTTGATAAAGAAGGAAACTATTGAGGTGTTAAAATCGATTATGGAAACAACAAAGAATGATTCCTTCCTTGAAACAGAATGAAAATTTCAAAGTCTTTAATTAGCGAATTGAGCTTAACTAATAGAGAAGCCAAAAATTACAAGGAGCTAGCTTGACACGAGAGAGATTACACTATAAATGAAGTTGGCTCAACTTTTACAATTCAAGGTTTTGACCTTGACTACGCAGGAGTCATCCTTGGACCTTCAATTAGATACGACAAAGAAAAAGATAAAATTTGATTTGATGCAAGCAAAAAATTTGGGACAAACCTCATGACTGGCAACAGGGAAATGGCTAACGGCAAAAAGGTAGATGTTGGTGATATTTTACTAAGAAATGAACTAAGAGTCCTGATGACTCGAGGCACTAAAGGACTCTACATATATGCTTGCGATAAAGATTTAAGAATAAAACTTAAAGATTCAGTAGGATAGCGTTAAGCTTGTTATGCGTTGTGGTAGAATCAATTTGTCGTATAAGAAAGGTAGTTAATGAAAAGTTTTACAGTTGGAAGTTTGTTTGCTGGTGTTGGCGGTATTTGTTTGGGTTTTCAGCAGGCCAAGACAAAACAATCTTCGTATAAATTAGTTTGGGCTAATGAGATCGACCCATACGCCTGTGAAACATACAAAAAGAATTTTAATCACGTCTTGCTCGAGGGTGACATAAAGAAAATACTTCATCCTGAAAACATTAAGCAATCTAATGGCGCAAATGAAGAACGGGCTTGTTATGAGGACATGAAAAAAGTTGTCATGAGCCAATCGATTGACATACTTACAGGTGGTTTTCCTTGTCAGGCTTTTAGTATCGCAGGAGAAAGAAAAGGGTTTAAAGACGACAGAGGAAATCTGTTCCTGTATATTTGTGAACTGATTGAGCTACTTGGAAAAAAGCAAAAGAAACCAAGGGTACTATTTTTAGAAAATGTTAAAAACCTGAAAACACATGACGGTGGTAGAACTTATAAGATAATTAAAGAAAAACTTGAAGAATGTGGGTATACGATACACGAGAAAATCATCAATACTATGGACTATTCAGAGTTGCCTCAGAACAGAGAAAGAATATACATTATTGGTTTCCTTTTTAAGAAAGATTCTGATAAGTTTAAGCTTTTTGAGGATGACATTTTGTTGAAGTTTAAGAATAATAAGGAGCCGAAAGACAGAAAGAAAGACGTAGCTAATATCCTTGATTATAGGAGCAATAAAGAAAATCTGCGGAAATATTATTACTCAAAAAAGCGATATCCATTGTACTACAGAAGTAAAAAAGAGCTTTCTAAAAATAGTGATAAGTGAATTAATTTAGATTATCAGATAGATGAGATGTTCCAGTTTTATCAGCTTAGAAGGGGCATGTATGTCAGAAAGAACAAAAGCGGAGTCTGTCCAACACTTACGGCCAATATGGGAACAGGGGGGCATAATGTTCCTCTTATAAAAACAAATGACGGGATTAGAAAATTAACACCTCAGGAAACGTTTAAGCTTCAAGGTTTTCCAATAGGTTGTGGATATAAGCTTCCTACTCAATTTAACGAAAGGGTTTTTCCTGACTCGCAACTCTACAAACAAGCAGGCAATGCCGTTTCTGTTCCTATAATAAAACTAATCGCAAATGAAATACTAAAGGTTATTGAGAAAGGCTAGTAATGAAAAAAATTAACGTTAACAAACAAGAGACAGAAAAAATAATGTATTTCATTTCTACTTTAACGCAAGATCAAGACGGGAAACCCATGGTAGGAGCGCTGTCTTCTAAAGGTGATTATATGGGAGGTATTTTAGATAGATGAATGAACAAAATGCCAGAATCGGTAATTTTCAACAAAATTATTCTTCCAAAAATCGATCCTGATTTAAAGGCAATTAATGACTTTTACTATTATGATCCAAAAAAAACCGGCATAGCGCCTGATGTTATTGGCGTTTTATATCATGGAAAAACGGTCCCTTTTGCGGTTTTCGATAATAAGTGAAAGCCTGTAAAGGGAGCGCCTCAAATTGAGGTTAAAACTTTTAAAGTTAATCAAAATATGGTTAGCTTAAGAGATCAAGGTTATGATGATGAATACCTTGTGTTTGTTGAAACAAATTTTAGAATCGATTATTTGATACCCATGATTAAAAATGAGTATTTTTCAGAAGAAGTTTATAATTCGTTAAAGATGGACAATAATGCTTTTATTTTAAATGATGAAAATGGGCTGTTGACCGTAGCAAATAAAGTTGACGTTGCAGATGATAGTATTGGTGAAATAAATTTATTGGGCATTTTTCTTTCGGACGAATTTAAAAAAATTTCCACAAAATGTGAAGCTGGTGTGGGTGTTTCTTATTTTAAAGAGCCTCAAAAGAGAGTGAGGGCTACAGGGGAACTATTAAAGAATAGGTCCTTGTTGGATTACGTAACTAAAGATTGCAATACCGGACTTTATGTTTTTAATGAGCATTGGTATGAAAAAACTGATAATGACGGTATAACCTACAGAAATGGCTCAAAAGAGAGAACTCTCGACGTTTCGGTAGAGCACCCTGAAAATATTAGAGTTTTAAGAATTAATAAAAATAGCATTTTTGTTAAAATTTCCGGAAAATGTAAATGGCTAAACAGTAATCTAGATGAAGGCAAGTTATATTCTCTTGAAATGGGAACGCTTGAGAGAAAAAACAGCAAGAACGAAGAATATTTTATTCAAAAAAGCTCTTTAACAGCTTTAAAAGATGCCGAAAAGCAATTAATTTCCCATATTGAAAATATGATTAGAGAATCTTAAGTATACGGCTCATAAGTGAGGGATTTTGGAATTCATATTTCGAAACCCCTGCAGGGCCATGCGGTTGCTGGCGGCTTGCCCGCACTTTGAGCCGCCCCCGAAGCCGTTGAGAAATAGAATTCCAAAATCTCTCCCGGGTGCTGTGTCTTCGGAGCCTTATAAGATGCTATAATGTAAAACCTGGATGGTATCTAAGAAGCAAAATAACGTTAGCGGACGCGTGATGGCAGTTGATGTCTTGCGTGGCTTGACTGTGTGCTTGATGATTCTGGTTGATGATAATGTGGGAGTGGAGTTTGAGTTTTTGAAGCATCCTGTTTGGACGGGGATCTCGCTGGCGGATTTTGTTTTTCCTTCGTTTATTACCTTGATGGGCGTGAGTATGTATTTCTCGCTTAGCAAGTATGACTTTAAGTTTAGCGGGAAGGCGATATTTAGGATTGTAAGGCGCTTTGTCTTGTTGTTTATTTGTGGCGTGTTGATTGCAAGAACTTGCGTTGGTGTGGATGCTGCTTTTGAGGGCGGCAGTTTTTTTGGCGCTTTTGGTGATTTTGGCAGTTGGAGATTGATGGGGATTTTGCAGCGGATTGCGCTTTGTTATTTGTTCGCTGGGCTGATTGTTTTGTGTGTGCATAACCGGAAAGTGCTAATTGGCGTGATTGTTGGATTGCTGGTAGGGTATAGCGTTGTTTTGGGTATTGGTAGTGGCTATGAGTTGAGTGATTCGAATGTGCTGATTGCTGTGGATAAGGCTTTGCTTAGCCCTGGGCATATGTACCAAAAGATGACTACTTATGATGGCAGCAGGATTTTGTATGACCCCGAAGGCTTGCTTTCTACCGTGCCTTGTATTGCGCAAACGCTGATTGGCTTTTTGGTAGGTGGCTTGATTAAGGATAAAAGCAAGAGTGGTACTACCAAGGTCTTGTATATGTTTATCGCTGGCTTTAGTATGCTGGTTGCGGGGTATTTGGTTGGGCTGTTTGTTCCTGCGTTTAAGAAGGCTTGGACTGCGCCATTCGCTTTGATTATGGTTGGTGTGGATGTGTGCTTGCTGGCGCTGTTTACCTGGATTATCGATGTTAAAAAGAAAAATAAGTGGTGCACGTTTTTCCGTGTTTATGGGACAAACGCGGTGTTGACCTTCGCCATTATGTATATCGTTTGGGCTGTGCTTGACGGTGCGGGCTTGACGCTAGCGACCTATGAGTTTTTGCTTCCAATATGCCTTGGGGTAGAGGGCCTCGCTTCGATCCTCACAACCACCATCTTCATCCTAATCCTCTACGTGCTACTTTACTTCCTCGACAAAAAGAAAATCTACCTCCGCCTCTAAATTTTCAAAATTACATAAAAGAACATATGTTCTGTGTTATAATCAGCGCATGGCTCCGCTTGCCATCGTGGCGGGTTCCCACAGCTAAGATGAAAAATTTAATACTAATATTGAAAGGAGCCGTATTATGGTATCGAACATTTCATTAACTAAGCTTAAAGAGATCTGCCCTTTAGCCTATGATCAAAACAACAATTTGCTTTCCATAAAAGAACAGTTTTTGTTGCAGCAAGAAGCCAGCATGTTTATCAAGGACTATAAGTTTTGTCCTTATTTAATCATTGACGATAGCTCAAAGCTTAAAATTCCAGAGCTAAAAGGCAGGCCTATTATAATCACAAATGCTTCTTTAAAGCATATTGGTTTTAGACATGGCATGAAAAATAATTACAAGATGAACCTGCATCAACTTATTGATAAGCTAAACAACATAAAAGAGGAAATTGAAAACAACGTTTTGGTTTATCAGGATCCCATTTCCACAAGTCATTTTTGTTTCGTATTAAACTCCTTGTCTGAAAACAACAATCACTTAATTACAGTGATTGACATAAGACAAGAGATTGATACTTTAAAGATTAATAAGATAATCACTGTTCATGGAAAAGAACTTCTATTTGAACAATTAAAGAAAACCTTAGATTCTAATTTAAAGATTTACACAAATAATAGAACAGGCAGCTGGTTAATCCACAACACATCGGACAATTGTCCTGTTGAAGACGTTAGCAGCCGCCTGTTAGAACTATATTATAAGCAAAATAAGATTAATAATCAAGATAGGTTTAATAATGTTTTCTAAACAGTGCTTAAGCAGGGAGCTTTATCGTGAAAATAAAGTTGTTGATTATTGAAGATAAAATTAATATGGCTTGTCGCAAGCGAGCCTTAAAGCACAAGGATGTTGAGAGTTGATGCTCCACCTTGGCAAAATATATGAAAATTCCTATAGAAGCTGCTGAGATTATAGCCTTTGATAAGCTAACATTTTATTACAATCACAAGATGTACTTGAAAAGACCAAAAATGAAGAAAGTTGCCAACCCCCTAGAGCCTATAACATCAAAAAAACATGCTGAAAACATCATCAATTCTAGAAAGAGGCATAAATTTTCTGAATACGAGAATAATCTTTTAGATTTGCATAATCTTGAAAAAGAGGGGATAGTTAAAGAAAATTCATATAGAAATCTTGCAAAAAAGGGTATTACAAGGCGTAATGTACTTGATGTAAAAGACGACAATTGTAATGATCTTGATGAAGCAATAATAGTATTCATTCGCAATAGACTAAATGATAAATAGTTCAATTGACTGTCTGAGCACGGGCGTGACCCCAAAAACCAAATGCCCACATCTTAAAGACAGGGGTCTCGGTTTCGGAGCCTTGCTTGTAAAAATATTAGAAATAATAGAAAATTACACAACTAACGTGTAAAAGTCAATACCTTAATATAATTTTTGGCTCAAAATAAGGTTTGTTGGTCGTTTTTTGAAAAAAAGCACCCTAAAAATAGAAGTTTTTGGCTCAAAACTCAAGTAGTCTGCACTTTTTTGAAAATAAACTGCGTTTTGAGCCAAAAAGTGGCAAAAAGAAGCAAAATTTTGTCAAAAATCGCAAACAAACTGCATTTTGAGCCAAAAGGCTGCTAAAAACCGGAAAAAATTACCAATAAAGTACAGATTGAACCACTTTTGAGCCATTGGCTGCCTCATTTAACACATATTAAAATTTTATCATAATTGTTAAGAATAAACAGAAAAGAACATATGTTCTGTGCTATAATCAGCGTATGAAAGAGATTGACAAAATAGAGCCAACTCAAATTGTTCTTTACAAGGCAGGCGGTCAGGATGTTGCCGTTGAGGTATACGTTAATGATGAGACTTTCTGGCTCTCGCAAAAAGCAATTGGGAGGCTTTTTGGTGTTGAAAGTAACACTATTACTTTTCATCTAAAGGAAATATATTCGTCTGGTGAGCTGTCTAAAGAGGCAACTGCTCGAAAATTTCGAGTAGTTCAAAACGAGGGTGACAGGGATATTTCAAGAGAGATTTTACACTATAACCTCGACGCGATTATTTCTGTAGGGTATAGAGTAAATTCAAAACAGGCAACTCAATTTAGAATTTGAGCTACAAGAGTCTTGAAAGAATTTACAATAAAGGGCTTTGTTTTGGATGATGAGAGGCTGAAGCAAGGCGAACGTGTCTTCGGAGCTGATTATTTTAAGGAACTGCTTGAGAAGGTTCGTTCGATTCGTGCGAGTGAGCGTAGAATTTGACAGCAAATTACAGACATTTTTGCTGAGTGCAGTATAGATTATGACAAAAATTCTGAGATTACCAAAGAGTTTTATTTCTTGGTTCAAAATAAATTCCATTATGCAATTACTGGGAAAACTGCTCCAGAGATTATTAAGAGTTCTGCCGATAAAAGCAAGGTAAACATGGGGCTGAGCACTTGGAAAAATTCGCCTGAGGGCCGCATTTTGAAATCTGACGTTACCATTGCTAAAAATTATTTAAGCGAGACCGAAATTAAAAGACTCGAGCGATCTGTTACTGGTTATTTTGATTATATTGAAGACTTAATAGAGCGTGGCAATGCCTTCACGATGGAAGAATTTGCCGCCAGTGTTGATGAGTTCTTAGCTTTTAGGAAATACGATATTTTAAAAGACAAGGGTAGTGTTTCTAAGAAAAGTGCAGATAGCTTTGCTCATGCTGAATATGACGAATTTAATAAGGTTAGAAAATTCGTTTCTGACTTTGACGAAAGCCTTAATGGCGATTCGGAGAAGCAAAACTGCGGTAGGGGCTAGGAGTGGCTCCTGCACCTAATGCGCATGCTACTCCACCGGCGATAACTAAAAATATTAAGACAACAATAGCAATTGCAAGTGGGTCTCCTGTTTGAGCTGTGATTGATGGATCTGGCTCTGGGGTAGGAGGAGGAGTAGGAGAACCGCTGCCCTTAATGTAGAGCGTTTTTACTATGTTATTTGTGCCATTGATAGTTTTGGTGTAGTAGACGGCTGTGTCTTCTTGTATTGAAGTTTCAGTTGTTGCTTTGTTGGCTTGATCTTTATCCTTGAATTCCTTAAAGTAGAGTTCGCTACCCAAAGCGTTTTTAAGCTGCCCTGGTATTCTACCCATATAAGCTATGGTTACTCCAGCAGCAAACAATTCGGAATTATCATCTAAATATACGTTGTTGGACAAACACATAGCTATGCCTCCGTTTCATTCAGAAGAAACTACAATTCTCGAATTGATAGCTGTTAGGTCTCCTTCGTCATCTGTGCCAATTATTAACAGCGGTTGATATCTTTCGTTATCTGTCGCTGATGCTGTCCCGATTCAAACTTCTAAAGTTGTGTTGACAAGTTTAAGACTTTTTTTCGCATATAAAGCACCGTTAAAAACATGAATTTTTTTTGGACCTACTATTGTCGCGTTATGATTCAAGGTAAGGTGAGAAAAAAACGAGTCATCTTTTCCAACTAGAGAAATTTCAGTGTCTTTTAATGTTTCAAGACCACATCCATCCATTTGTGACTCTAATCCGTCTAAAGCAATTTTGTTGCAGTTAATAAGTACTGTTAACATTTCAGGAGCGTCTCCAGCTACGCCAATGCTGCCAGACAGGGTTCATCCTTCTGTATTGATAGTGATTGATTGATAATCTGCTGATATTTCATAATCCTTGTTTGCAATTGGCTCATGTTCACCTTTTATTGTCAAGTTTCTATATGTGAAGCTTCCTTCGGTTGGAGCTTCGGGGTTGGGAGCGGTTTGATCTTCGGCTTTGGCCTGGTTGAAGGTTAAAAGTGATAGGGATAAAGCGATGATTGTTAAGAAAATAATTAAGAATAAATGCTTCGTTTTTGCTGCCTTCATTTTGATCGTCTTCCTTTCTCGTATTGATCGTGCTAGATTTTACAAAAAATACAATAATAAGTCAAGATATTTAAGGGATGCTACATGGATTTTTACGAGTTTTTTGTTGTTGTTTTTGTGCTTTGTGGTGGTATAATATTTTAATTCTACCTATGGATTATAAGGGTTAGGAGATTCATATGAAAAAAGTTTTTAAATATATGACTATTCTTGTATTGCCGCTTTTGTTTGTGGCTGGATATTTCGTGCCTCAAATGGCTTTTGGTGCTGGTATTGAAGCTAATACAGTGCTGAATTTTATTGAGTATACGCCAACTCCGGGGCCGACTCCCACACCTACGCCTACTCCAGACCCTGGTGTGTTGGGCGGATTGACAGCGCAGACTGGCGATTTTGTGTCCATCGTAATTGGATTGTTGGGTATTATGGTTGCTATTTCTTTGGCTTTTGTGTTGAGAAGGCATATTAGCTATAACGTCAAAAGTTTGCTTGGTGCTTTTTGTGTAAGCATGTTGCCTCTGGCTTTGGCTGGTACTTGTATTGCGGGACTCAATAATGCTGTAGCGCGTGATGCAGGGTCTTTGGTAGGAAAGCAGATAGATGTATATGTAAATACAGAAGGTGGTCCAGTGCATTATGGCGAGGGCGAATCAAGCAATGTTCAAACTTTTGTTAACACCACTGACAAGCCGATATATATTGACGAGATTGCTCTTGAAGTTCAAACCAATAGTGGCACTGTAGATATTGGTACATGGAATGCTAAGGTTGGCGAAGAGACTATTTTTAGCGGTGCTGCAGGGGATAGTAAGAAACTTGCAAAATCTATTTTCTTAGATTCTGAAGAGAGTTTTGAGATTACCTGAGAGACAGAGGCTTTAAGTGAGGACTTGATTGGTCTTGTGGGTACAGCTCCTGTAAAAATTAGCTATAAAACATATGATGCCGAGTATACTGTTACTTTTGAGACCAACGGGGGCTCGTCTATTGCTCCTGCTAAGGTTATTTATGGTGATAAGCTAACTAAACCGGCTGACCCAACCAAGAAAGACAATGTTTTGAAATATTGGGCGAGCGATGAGGCTTTGACTCATGAGTACAACTTCGAAACTGCTGTAACAAGTGACTTTACTCTTTATGCTTACTGAAATGCTTCTGAGGAGTACAAGGAAGAAATTGAGGAGGAAATGGCTTCGGAGCTGGAGGTTGCCAAGGAAGACATTGACACTGTTGAGGGCTTGACTGATGCGCAGAAAGAGGCATTGGAAGATTCTTTAGATAGTTTGATTGACGAATATAACGACAAGATTAAAAAGGCTGCTACCCAAGATGAGGTTGATGACTTAAAGGCAGAGTTTGAGCAAAAGGTTTTGGAAAAGGAAAAAGAGGCATTGGGGCAGGCCTTAGAAAATAGAGAAAAAAGTGTTGATGATAAGCTGGGCGATATAGAAGGTTTGACCGAAGCTGACTTAAATCGTTATAAGGCTAATGTCACTAATAAGAAAAATGATGCTAAAAACAAAATAGCTGCTGCTGAGGATTTTGCTTCGGCGCAAAAGCAGCAAGAAAAATTTAATAGCGACACAAATGCTGTTTATGCTGAGGCAAAAGAACTTGGCAATGCTAAGAAGGCGGCTAAAGCAACGAGCGAAGAGGAAACTAAAAAATCCGAAGCTGAATTTGTGGCCATGTACCAGGGCTCTTTATTACCCGATACGCTTTCTGCTTTTCAAGAAAAATTTTATGACGTAGATGCTGATACCAAGGAAGACATTGACGATGCGATCTCGACTTCGGAGGTTCAAGAAGCTCTAGCTAACGAGCAAAAAGACTTAAAAGATTTATTTGACGAGGCACAAGAGATTTTGGACACTAAAGAAGCCTATCTGGCTGCTGCCAAAGCGACTGTCGACGAAGACACCTCAAAGATCAATGCGCTGAAAAAAGTTAGTCAGACACTAAAAGATGATGCAAAAAGTAAGATAGATGCAGAGTATACGGCTCTTCAGAATAACATTCCTAAAACTGATGATTTAAATATGCTAAAGGAAATAAAAGATCTTTTTGACGCAAACGTGTCAAAGATTGTTGAGGATATAGAGAAGCTGGATCAAGATATCGATGCTGCTATAAGTGAGATTGTTTTAAAGACAAAGCAAATCAGCGCGGATATTCAGGCTAAGGGTATTAATCAATTTGATACGCTCGAACTTGACAATGAGCTAAAGAAAATGTCTGATTTAATCCAGCAATCTCTTACTAATGCTGTCTCTCAGGAAGACTTACAAAAACGTTTGGAAGACGGCAAAGCGCAATTAAATGATTATTCAAGCTCTATTGTAGTAGTGGCACTTAATTTTGCAGATGGTCAAGAGAGCATGGCTAACTATGTTGTCTCATCAGATCAAGGCGGGACCCCCGTAATGAATAGGGCTGGGCGAGAAGGACAAAATGCTAATACTAAGATTAATATTACAGCAGGCAAAACAAGAATACAATCTATCGTTGATAACAATACGACGACATATATACCTACAGCACAAAATGAATTTCAATTTACCTTTAACAAGTCAATTACAACTATTACTACAACCCTAGAAACCGTATCAGATGAAGCTTATGCCTATATTAGCTCTTCTTCGGATGATACGCCGAACGACACACTGACCTTTACATATGATGAAAAAAGAAGCGAGAAGGATATTGCATTCGATGTTATAGGTACATCTGGTGTTCCTTGAGAAGAATATATTGGAAGAAAAATCGGAATAAAAGGCACTGTTACTACGGTAAATTTTGAAGATTCGTTTAAGGACGTTGAAATCAAAGATTGCACAGATTGGTTTGCGGCTTCTGCGGATTATTCTAGTATTACCAGCATTAATGGAGCGACCAATTTAAACACAAGCAAGGTGACGTCGTTTAGTAATATGTTCTATAGCTGCACCACTCTTGTTAATCCTCCAGACACATCAAACTGAAACACAGACAATATTTGAAGCGCTGATTATATGTTTTTCAACTGCACCAGTATGATTTCGGCTCCTAATACATTAAACTGAAATACGATAAACATCAGAAATATGGCGCATATGTTTGGAAGCTGTTCTAGCATGAAGACAGCTCCTGACACATCACAGTGAAAAACAGGTAATGTAACTGACATGAATGGTATGTTCCGTGAATGTAAGTCTATGTCTCAGACACCAGATACATCTAGCTGAAAAACCGGCAACGTTACAAAGGCTTTTAATATATTTCAGTCTTGTAGTTCAATGGTAAACCCTCCAGATACAAGTGGGTGAGACACCTCTAAGATGACAAGCATGTCTGCTATGTTTGATTCTTGCTCGAGCATGATAAGTTTTCCAAACACCTCTAATTGGGTTACAACTAATTGTGAAGACATGGGCTATATGTTTAGCGGTTGCAGCACGGTAAAAAATCCGCCAGACACCAGCAAATGGGTCACTTCGAATAATACATACCTTAGCTATATGTTCTATAAAGACAGTTCTTTAGAGAAAGTGCCAGATATGAATAATTGGAACACTGCTAAGGTTGAAAGCATGGAGGGGATGTTTAGTGGATGCTCATTGCTCGAAGAGATAGACATTTCTTCATTTACGATTACTGAAAATACCATAACAGGATGCAGCCCGGATTATACTCTGTACGATAGAGGTATGTTTAATTCATGCACTAACTTAAAGCGTATTTTTGTTGATGATAATTGATCAAATGTTTTAAACGAAAATACATCATATTACATGTTTTGAGGATGCGAGAATTTGCCTCATTATAAAAATGTAAGTGATGACGAAAATAGAACCAGCAAATATGCTTATCCAGACAACGGTGAAAAAGGTTATTTCACACCGAAGCATCCAACAATTACTTTTAATGATTTTACTGGCGGGTATTTTATCTATGATGGAAAGAAGATTAAAGAGCCTCTTACCGGTGATTATGGTGATTCATATCCTATAGCTGTTATTTGCCAAGTTGAAGGATATGAAGTTGAAGACGTTTATAACAATAGTGGATATCACTACGACTTAACCGACAACAGCTTTAACGTAGTTTTTACAGCTAATTTCAACATTACGGCCGTAATAGGTAAAAAGGTTGAAGCTTATGCCTATATTAGCTCTTCTTCGGATAATACGCCGAACGACACACTGACCTTTACATATGATGAAAAAAGAAGCGAGAAGGATACTGCATTTGATGTTGTATATTCTGGTGGGGTACCCTGGGCTCAATATATGACTTCGGAAGCTGCAAGTATTCAAAATGTTGTTGTTAATGAATCTTTTAGCAGCGTTGAGCTAAATACAATTGATTCATGATTTAAGCAAAATGACTCTGAGGATTATAGAAAACTTGAAAGCATCACCGGACTGCAATACATTAACACTTCAAACCTTACTACTTTGAATTATGTTTTTCAGAATGCTAGCAAGTTGGAATCTATTGATGGGTTAAGCGGATGGGATACTACTAAGGTAAAAGAGATTGATCACTTGTTTGAAGGCTGTAGTTCTATTACGGTGGCACCTGATATTTCCAAATGAAAACTAAGTTCTTTAGAAAGTGCCAGCTGAGTATTTCACTCTTGTTCAAGTATAGAAAACTTTAATTTATTTAGCTCACATAAAGACACTACCAAGCTAACTTCTATATCTGGCATGTTTAGTGGTTGCACTAATGCTAAGGAGATTAAAGGGTTAAGCTATCTAGATGTTTCTTCGCTTACAAACGTCTCTTGTTTATTTAATGATACAGTTAGCTTACAAAGCGTTCCTGATGTTACTCAATGAAAAGCACCAAAGCTTGCTTATTTTTCTGAGTTGTTCCATGGTTCTATGATATCAGGAAGCGTTGATTTGTCCAACATGACTACGGCAAGCAGCGTTAATGATGTTGGCTATATGTTTTCAGGATGTAGCAATTTAACATCGGTAAATATCAATAATTTTGTTATCACAAGCCAAACAAATGCATCTTACATGTTTACTTCGGATTCAGCCTTAGAAAATATATATTATGATGAGGACATTAGTAATGTTTTGACCGAATCTAATTCAGCTCTTATGTTCTTTTCGTGTAGTAGTCTCCCACATTATGACGCAGAAATGTACGGTCGCACCTACGCATATCCTAATAATGGGGAAACGGGCTACTTCACTTCGGAGACCCCAACCATTAAATTGCAGTTTGCCCAGGGAAGTCATGGACACTTCGAAGACCCAGCTAACCCAGGTGTTGCAATAACCACTTTTGAAGGCACTTATGGTGCCCAGGATGTAAAAGTTAAGCCTGTTGTGGATTCTGGATATGATATAGAATCCATTCTAGATAATAATTCTCCAGAGCCAAATACATATACGATAGACGATGCAACTGGATGTATTGAACTTAGATTTGATGCCGAATACACCATTACGGCAACAACAAAAGCTGGCTTACAGGCCTACGCTTACCTGACCAAAACAACTAACGAAAATGATACCTTGGTTTTTGCGTACGACTCGGAGATTTCTTCGCATCTACCGCTTGCATGAAATTGCGAGAACACTGGAAACAATGTTCCATGGGGTATATACGTGGGCCAGGGTACAAGTTCGGAGTCAACCGTAACAACAGTCCAGTTTACTGAAGACTTTAAGTCCTGTAATAAAGTTTCTTCTTGTGCTAACTGGTTTAATGGATGGAGCAATGTAGATCCGCAGACTTATTCGAATATCACAACTTTTATAAATACAAGTGGTACTAACTTTACTAACGTCACGAGCATGGCTAAAATGTTTTGGAAAGCAAATAAGTTTGTTACCCCTATAGATATGAGCGAATGAGAGACAAGTGATAAATTAACAAACATTGATCAGATGTTTTACGAGTGCACTTCAATGAAAACTCCTCCTGATGTTTCAGTTCTTAACACAGAGAATGTTACTAATTTAAACAACCTCTTTTATCATTGTGAAGCTATGGAATCGGCTCCAAATGTTTCTGGCTGAAACGTTGACAATGTTACAACATTCGATTCGCTGTTTTACAATTGTAAAGCCATGACAGATGCTCCTGATACTAGTTCATGGGGGGTTAGTAATAAGGCCACCACTTTAATAGACATGTTTTATGGTTGCGAGAATATGCAAACAGCACCTAATATGTCAAATTGAGATACAAGTAGCGTTTACGATATGCATGGTATGTTTTCTAAGTGTAAATCCCTTACCGAAATTGACATTAACGGTCTAGATTTTGTTAATAAACCTTGTGTTGGCGGGCATCGCGATGGCGACCAGCTACGAGGAATGTTTTATGGGTGTGAAAATTTACAAAATATATATTGCGATAAAGATCTTTCAACTGTTTTAAGTAAAAGTAACAGTTGATATATGTTTCACCTCGCAAGAAGCCTTCCTCATTATTACGAGCTTAAAGATGTTGACACAAATAGGGATTGCACATTTGCCTACCCAGATAATGGCACAACCGGCTATTTTACGAAGTCACCTACGCTAGAAGCTTACGCAGCCATAACTTCGTCTTCGGAAGGGAGTCCTAATGATACGCTGATTTTTAAGTATGACGGAGACAAAGCTAGCTATGGGGATCTTGCATGAAACTGCGAGAACACTGGAAATGTTGCTCCTCCTTGAGGAAAATATGTAGGACAGGGAACAAGTTCGGAATCAACCGTAACAACAGTTCAGTTTACTAAGGAGTTTAAAGAATGTGATAAAGTCCAAAGCTGCTATCGTTGGTTCTGTGGCTTAGGCTCAAATAACGCGAGTCAGTCAAACATTACGAGTTTTGTCAACACCGAAAATACTTCCTTTAATAACGTAACAACCATGGAAGAGATGTTCCACTCCATGAATTCTCTTGTAACTGCTCCAAACACAACAGGCTGAACAACAACTGACAAGCTTAAGAAAGTTACATTTATGTTTGCGAATTGTTCGGAAATGCAAACAGCCCCTGATTTGTCGAGCTTTAATATGAAGAGCGCTGATTCATTTTATGCCATGTTCCAAAACTGTAAAAAAATGGCTAGTCCGCCTAATGTTGCATGGATTATGCCATCTGCAGAAGAAACCTCTGTATTAGATAATTTAAGTTATATGTTTGAGTATTGCGAGAGTATGGTAGAACCGCCGAATGTTGCAAACTGAAACGTCTCAAAAGTTGAAGATTTTGGTAGAATGTTTGGTGGATGCAAAAAATTAACTTCTCCACCTAATACATCAAATTGAGATACGAAAGAAGCTTTAAAATTTCAGCAAATGTTTTACGAGTGTAGCTTGATGCAAACAGCTCCCGATATGAGTAATTGAAACACCAGCAAAGTTTCTTCAATGTTAGGGATGTTCGCCTTTTCTGGAATTTCACAAGTAGATATTAGTAAGTTTGAATTTACAAGCCAAACTAATACTATCAGAATGTTTTACTTTTGCGAAAATTTAATTAATATATTTTCCAATAATGATTTAAGATCAACTCTTACTGATCAAAATTCAACCGATATGTTTACTAATTGTATATCTCTTCCTCACTATATTTTCAGTGAGACCAACAAGAATTTAGCCTTTCCTAACGATGGTCAAGCTGGCTACTTTACTGACCCGCATCCTTCAATAACGTTAGAATCATTCGAAGGAGGTCATTATGAAGATCCCAACACTCCTGGAGAGGCCATAGCTTCAATAGAAGGTGATTGGGACGCAGAGGATACTAATGTTAGAGTTGTGGTTACTGATACAACGAAAAAGCTTAAGTCCGTTAATGATAATACAACTAAGGAAATTTACTTTGATGTTAACAATGAATTTACCGTTGATTTTTCTGCCAGGTATTCAATTTCCGTTACTCTTAGAGACAAGCTTGGGCCAAAGGCTGTGTATGAAGAAAATAATAAGACCTTTACTTTTTATCGAGATAACATAGAGCATGAAGGTGAAGGCATTATGCAATTTGACGTCATCAATACTTCTTGAAGCATAGAAGAAGGTAGCGGTACTATTGCGCAATGGCAAACTGAATGTAGCGATCCTACAGGTACCTTAAATTGGCCAACAATTGATGAAGGTATTGAGCCCGAAGCCATTGTTTTTGATGAGTCATTTAAATACACCACGAAGGATGTTGACGGAAACGATTTTACAAGCATGTCTTTTTGATTCTGTGATATGTATTCGGTTAAGTCTGTCAGCGGCCTTAAGTGAGTTCCTGAAACAGTTACGGATATCAGAGGTATATTCTCAAAATTTGAGGACACAGGGGAAGCTTCGTTTAATGACTCTGTATTAGACTTAACTGACTTAAAGACAGCAAACGTAACGAATGTTGATTATTTCTTAAATGGAACATGGTTTGAAACTGTTACACTTCCTAGTGCTTTTGCCCCTAAGGCTACTAAGTTTAGTTCGTATATTGAAATTCAAACCGAAGAGGGCACGGGCATTTATTCGTTAGGCGCTTTTGCCTATATGAAAACCTCCACTTTAAACATTCCTGGCACTGTTGGTGGAAAGATTACCAATGCTAGCATGATGTTTTATAATAGCGATATGCTTGAAAGCCTCGATCTTCCAAGCACTAAATTAAATCTGTCTGAAGTTGAAAAAACAACAGCAATGTTTGCTTATTGTTATAATCTGAAGTCCATAGACTTAACCGACCAGGCTATGACTTCGCTCACAACAAGCCTTCAAATGTTTAGGGGCGATTATAACCTTCAAATAATTACAGTTAATAAGTCGTGAGACACATTAACCGGCTTAACGAATTCAGCAAATATGTTTCTGGATTGCATTGCTCTTCCGCACTATGATTCCTCTAATCCAGTAGTGGATAAAACCTACGCATATCCCGATAACGGCACATCTGGATATTTTGCTCCAGAACCAAAGACCGCAAAAGCAGTATATACAGATGACGGGACACTAACATTTTATTATGACGGCCAACAACATCCTGGCTTATATGAGAGCACGGTTCCACTCGATGTCGGTTCGGGAGGACAGTCTCCATTTCTTGCAGTCAAAGATCTAGTTACTAAAGTAGTCTTTACCGACGGATTTAAAGGGTATAAGGGCATTACTAATGCAGCTCGGTGGTTTAAAGACTTTGTTCAATTAACGACAGTAGAAGGTATTAGCAACTGAGACACATCTGCAGTTAAATCGCTAATGTATGCGTTTGATAATACTAAAATTGAGTCTATTGATTTGACGGGTCTCGACTTGTCGCAATTGCATAACGGTGACGGTTTTAAGTACACATTTACTCATTGCTCAGAACTAAAATCATTAATAATCACTCAAAATATTGATCCTTCAGTTAATGTTACTAGTATGTTAGAATCGTGTGAATCACTACAAACAATAAACACATCTAAAATTAATTTTTCTTCAAACCATTCTGCTTTCCGGTATTGCGTAAATCTTGAGTCGGTTACCGTATCAGGCGAATGAGCTACTGGTGTCAGCTTAGGAACATTGCTCTATGAGTATCCGACTTATTCTGAATGAACTCTAAGCTCGACAGGTGAAAAAAAGTTTTCAAACGAAATTACAGGTAATGCTGCTGGCGATACATATACAAAGGTTGTTGAAAAGAACCTTTCGGACTACACTATTGAGGAATTAGCATCTATTTCTGATGATATTGCAACAAAGGGTCAGTCTTCGTCGTACTGAACTGAATTTAATGGATATCTTACAAATGCGTTTAACACGAATTCGTCAACAGGCAAGCCTTATGACAACGGAAATACATCTGGCACATTAGAGGATTCTAAAAATCATATGATTATTAATGGTGTCCCTTGCAGGATCATTGGGCTGAACCATGACCCAGCAAACGGGGAGAGCGGAATTACAATGATGGCTACAGCACCTGTAACAACTTCTATATGAGGAAGTTTTACTGAGGGTACAGAATACGATTATGGAGTAAGCTCATTAAGCGACGCAGCTAATAATTGGACTAATTCAATTTCTGCTTATTGTAAGACTATTACTAAAAAGTACACAAAAGTTAGTGGAAGCTATTACCCTGGTTTCACTACTTCTCAAGGATCAATTAACACAAAAGGATTTGTTTTATCATTTATGGAACTGACAGGAACTGGTCCAGGAAGTGAAGATCCTGTAATTGAGTATTTAGAAGAAGGAAGTAAGTATGCTGACTCTTATAAACTATTTGCGGGAATCACAACTTCTAGAATATGAACACGTACACTCGATGATTGCACGCCTAATAATGTAGCAGTAACAATTGATAACTCAGGATGGTTGGCCTTGCCTTCGCGCACCCTTGCAGTAAGTTGTGATGTTGTTCCTGCGTTCTGTTTAGGCACAAGCAGTTCCAATGGGATTTTAGATATTGTCAATTTAACATCGGCCTTTGATGAGCTGCTTAACCTATTTGCTGTTATGTTGCATATTGATTAGCACTTTTCTTTAATCGGCGATTAGTAACCAAAAGCTAAAAAGGCAAAAAGGGGACGGAGTCAAATCCGTCCCTTTTTGATTATGCTTTTAGAAGGAGATTATTTCTTGAGGGAGGCTTTCCATTTTGCGGTGCTTCGGCGGGCGAATAGAGGCATCAAAAGGCCGATGCCGCAAAGGATAAATGGCATTCCACAGTTCATTGACGATTCGCTATCTTTTTTCTCTACACAATGGCTCAAAATCGAGTTTATTGGTCATTTTTTTGAAAAAAATATCAAAATATTTTAAAAATTGGCTGAGATTTAAGTTTATTGGTAGATTTTTTGAAATAAACTGCATTTTGAGCCAGAAACCTTCAAAAAAGAAGCAAATTTTTTTATAAAGTGCAAACAAAGTTAATTTTGAGCCAAATACTTTCAAAAATCAGCAAAAGATCTGGAAAAAAGACAGACTATTCGGATTTTGGGCCATTGTTGGGAGAGTTTGGGGTGTCGGCTCAGGTGGGAGAGATTTTGGAATTCATATTTCGAAACCCCTGCAGCGCCGAGGACTTGCTGGCAGCTTGCCTGCACAAGGGCATTTCGCGAAGCCGTTGAGAAATAGAATTCCGAAATCTCTCCCAACGGCCTCGTCTTCGGAGTTAATTATTTCTTGAGGGAGGCTTTCCATTTTGCGGTGCTTCGGCGGGCGAATAGAGGCAACAAAAGGCCGATACCACAAAGGATAAATGGCATGCCACAATTCATAATAAGTTGAAAGACGTCCGGCGCGCTGGTCATCTTCATGATGATGGCCGCTGCTGTAATAGCAAAGCACCAAAAACCAATAAACATGCCAAGACCCTTAGACTTGGTAAGGGCATAGTCTTCGTTAGGGAACTTAGACATCTGCGCCTTGAGGGCCATATAGGCAGCAAATACAAATAAATAACGGATTGGCATACAAATGCTATTGATATCAATTAACCATTTAACAACGCCGTTGGCATCGCCCAAGCCCAAGCATGGGATTACGGTAATTACCGTAACGATGATTCCCACAACCAAAATGCCGTTAGGATAGCTACCATATTTATTTTTCTTTAACCACCATCTTGGAATGAAATCTGTGTCTGCATTTCCAAGAAGGATGCGAAGCGGGGCATCGATGCTAATTATAATGGCGGCAAATTGAGCCAAGGCATTAGATAAAGCATAGGCATACATTAGCCAATCGCCAAGGCCGAAGAAGTAGCCCAACTTGCAGAAGGCTTGGTATTGGCCGTTGGCCAAAAAGTCTGCGTTGTCTCTAAGGATTTCTTGACCATCGTAGAAAGAGTTCATTGCAAAGGTGCCAAGCACTGCAGTTGCAAATACCATAATTACAAGCAAGATCATTCCCTTGGGGAAGCCTTTGCCAGGGTCTTTCATGCTTTTTACATATGGCGCAAATTTCTCACAACCACCAACAGCCAAGATTAGAATGGACATATTCATAAGCAAGCTTAGGTCGTTTGGCCATAGGCCGTCGCGTGTTAGATCAAAGCTACGAAGGTCGCCAGAGTGTGATGGGTTAATTAGCGGGGCAGCAAAGATCATAACAATGTATAAGAACATCATTACAAAAATTGCAATACCGGCAATTTTTGAGATTGACTTTACCATGTCTGCACCTCTAATTGAGAGGAATAATGCAAGCAAGAAAACCGCTAGGCATAGCAACTGAAGGACTGTTACATCCATGTTTTTGACTGTGCCTTCGGGGTTAAAAATCCAGTTGAGAGCAACAACAAGCATGTTAGATTTTTGAGTAAGGTATGGCATATGGACAACCCAATAAATCCAGCCGGCGAAAAATGCAACCTTCGGGCCGATGGTCTTAAAGCACCACACTCCAACA
>JAZUHG010000002.1:0-40389 GCA_045641605.1 Phoenicibacter sp.
ATTATTGGACATGTTGATAAATGTGCAGGTGAAAGCCCTAAAGTTTATGTTCAAACGGAGTTTAAAACAAAGCGTATTCTTGACATGCTTGTTGGCGAGCAACTCCCTCGTATTTGTTAATCAAAAAAAGCTAATTTTTGGGTAAATAAGCAGGAATTTGGCTATAATACTCGCTTGCACACACTTTTGAGAAGTGAGGTAGACAATGGATATTATTAATGCATTAGAACTACAACAAATTAAAGAAGGTCGCGACAACTTTAAGGTTGGCGACAATGTTAAGGTTCACTACAAGATTATCGAAGGTAATCGTGAGCGTGTCCAGGTATTCCAGGGCGATGTAATTGCTCGTAAAGGTAAAGGGGCTCGTGAGACTTTTACTGTTCGTAAAATTAGCTTCGCTGTGGGAGTTGAGAGAACTTTCCCAGTCCATTCACCACGTATTGAGAAGATCGAGGTTGTTCGTCATGGTGATGTTAGTCGTGCTAAGTTGTATTATCTTCGTGATAAGGTCGGCAAAGCTGCTAAGGTTAAAGAAAAATCCATTGTTTAATTGGTAACTTTACCTAATAAAGAAACACTAAAGTCCATGTCTGTTTCGCAGGCACGGACTTTTTTTATGGACAATTCCAATGAATTTTCTCCCAACGATTTAAAGATGTTAGCAGAGCTTGTTAAAGCAGATGGCCGAAGTGGAGTAACCGAGGCTTTCAAAAAGCTTTTGAAATCAAAACAGTCTCAAGCTGAAGAAGTTGAGCGTGTAAAAAAATTATATGAATTCCAAGAGACCATTGCTTCGTTGCCTGGGCAAGTAATCCTTGGTCTTGATGAAGTAGGAAGAGGCCCTTTGGCTGGACCTTTAACTCTTGGCGGAGTTGTTTTGAAGAAATCTGAACTAATTTTGGGTTTAAATGATTCCAAACAAATTAGTCCTAAAAACCGTGAGAAAATAGCGGAAGATATTAAGAAGAAATCTGTTTGCTGGAAGACTTTTTCTGTTCCTGCAAGGTATATTGACGAGCTTGGCATGACAGAATGTCTTAAAAGAGGTTTTAAAAATATTGTTGAACAAATTGAGGCAGATGGGATTAAACCTGATGTTATTTTGCTTGATGGTAATCCACTTTCTTTTGATCCACGAGAGGTAAATGTAGTTAAAGGTGATGCTAAATGTGCAAGTATTGCCGCGGCTTCGATAGTTGCTAAGGTTGAGCGTGACAATTATATGGTTAGCATTTCTGATAAATATCCTGAATATAATTTTGCTTCAAACAAGGGTTATGGTTCTGCTCAACATATTGAGGCTATCAAAAAACATGGTTTAAGCCCTGTTCATCGCAAGAGTTTCTGTACTTCTTTTATGCAGATGAGTTTGTTTTAATATTTTTTTAAAATTTTTATTATTTGTTAATCGCCGTTTCTATATTTTCTGCGAAAAATTCATTTTGCCTTCATTGTTTGTTAATCGTTCGTGAGTATGATTGGGCTTGCGATTGTTATGAAGGGAGATAAATGGCTACGACTAACAAAACTAAAAACATGCATAACAAAAACGTTGGCAAGCAGGGCGAAGAAGCCGCGAGAAAATTTCTTGAAAACAAGGGTTATGAAATCTTAGACCAAAATTGAAAATGCAAAATGGGAGAGATCGACATTATTGCAAGACATGAGGGTACTTTGATATTTGTTGAAGTTAAGACTCGAACAAATATTGAAGCAGGTTTGCCTGAAGATTCAGTTGGCCCAAAGAAGCGCAAGAAATATGAAACTCTTGCTGCTATGTATTTGCAAGATCATGATTATGTTGATCTTCCTGTTAGGTTTGATGTTATTGGAATAATGTTAATTGATAAGGGTAAATCTTTTATCAGACATCATGTTAATGCCTTTGGAGTTGGTTAATGAATAGCATTAAATTTGGAAGATACAGTGTCTTAAGTGCAACTTTGCGTGGTGTAAAGGCAGTACCTGTCGATGTTGAAATTTCAGTATTTAAGGGTTTGCCAAGCTTTTCAATTGTAGGAATGCCAGATTCTTCTATTCAAGAATCTCGTGAGAGGATATTTTCTGCGATTAAATCTAGTAATTTTATAATGCCAAATGCACGTATAGTTGTAAACCTTGCGCCAGGACATATAAAAAAATCTGGAAGTGGTTTTGACTTGCCAATTGCTGTTGGAATATTAGCAGCAACGGGACAGATTCCCTCGGAGTTATTGGATGATTATTTAATTATAGGTGAGCTATCGCTGGATGGGGCAATTAGACAGGTTCCAGGAATTTTAGCCTTTGCTTTGGCAGCAAAAGATAAGTCAAGAAACCTTTTGGGTGCTAATTCTGCTAAAGACAGTGTAAAGATTGATGGCGTTGAGCAACTTTATGTCGAAAACCTTGCAGATTTTTATAGTTCAACTTATAAAAAAACTAAATTTGATAATTTAAACACCGAGGATACTACATACTACGATTTTAAGGATATAAATGGGCATGACATTGCAAAACGAGCATTGCAAATTGCTGCTTGTGGTAACCATGGTGTGCTTATGATTGGCCCTCCTGGTTCTGGAAAGACAATGTTGGCTCAAAGGTTGCCGTCAATTTTACCTCCTCTTTCAAAAGAGGAACAAATGGAGACAGCAGTTATTCACTCAATAGCAGGAGAGAACGTGTCTTCTATACTAGATGGCATAAGGCCTTTTAGATCTCCTCATCATTCGGCTTCACTTCCAGGGCTTATTGGTGGAGGACACCCTACAAAACCAGGGGAAGTATCACTTGCGCACAACGGGGTTTTGTATTTAGATGAATTAGCAGAATTTAGCACACACGTGTTGCAAGGTGTTCGCCAACCCATGGAATCTGGCGATGTTACAATAATAAGAGCCGATGGAGCGGTAACATTTCCTGCAAGTTTTTCACTAATTGCAGCTTCTAACCCTTGCCCTTGTGGATATTTTGGAGACAAAGAACATGATTGCAAATGCACAGCCAAACAAATTTCTAATTATCAAAGAAAAATTGGAGGACCTGTATTAGATAGGATTGATATGCACTTAGATGTTTCTAGAATTGATGCAAAATCTGTTTTAAACACCGGGCATGGAACAAGTTCTGCACAATTATTAGAAGGGGTTCTAAAAGGAAGAGAATTTGCGTCATGGAGAAACAAATCTAAAACAAATCTAAATACTATGGAGGCTTTGGTAGACTCTTGTGATTTATCCAGCGAAGATTTTGAATTCTTTGAACAAGTTGCAACTGAGAATAATATGAGTGGCAGGGGCATAATGCGTGTTTTGTCTGTAGCAAGAACCATTGCAGATATAGATTTATCTGAAAGTGTTAAGCATGAACATTTATGCGAAGCGTTAACTTTTAGAATTCGAGAAAAGAATACATCGGTCATGGAGCAAATATGTTAGAAACAAATGCAAATACTGTTCTTCGGGGGAGCGCCTTTGAAATTTATCCCGAAGACGATGAATTTCCCAATGCTTTAAAGATTCTTCCAGATGCACCGAAGAAGCTCTACCTTGTTGGTAACCCCAACGCACTAAAAGAGGGCATTGCCATTGTTGGAGCAAGGCGAGCAACACCTTATGGCTTGTCATGTACAAGACATTTTGCTTCGATTGCTGCAAGGCAAGGAATAGTTGTAATTTCTGGTGGAGCTTATGGCTGCGATAGCGCTTCGCATAAAGCAGCGCTAAAGGAAGGTAAACAAACTGTAGTGTTTTTGGGTGGAGGATGCAACATAATTTATCCAACCAGAAACGAGAAAATGTATCAAGAGATTATCGATAAGGGTGGAGCAATTGTTTCGGAAAAACCTTGAAACTATGAACCGCTTCATTTTACTTTTCTTCAAAGGAACAGACTTATTGCCGGGCTTGCCAAGGCAACTTTAATAGTAGAGGCAGGCTTGCCTTCGGGGACATTTTCTACAGCAGATTATGCAATCAAATACAATAAGGAAGTTTTGGCAGTTCCAGGGCCCATAACTAATGATAATTCAACTGGATGCAACAAGTTAATTTATGAAGGTGCAAGACCAATTATTAATGATGAAGTGTTTTATGAAATTTTGTTTGAGCTTTTCTCTTGCGTAAAACCTCAAGAATATAATGAAGTGGTTAAGGATTTCGAATCTAATTCTCATAAAATAACAAACAATGACAATCCAATTTTAAACGCTTTATGTTCGCAAGCGATGAACATGGATGATTTATATAAAATTGCCAAGCTTCAATCTAAGGATAAAAACCCAAGTGTTTGACTTTCTGAAAAGCTAATTGAAGCCGAAGCTACTGGTAGGGTTAGCAAGTATCCTAATGGAATGTATGGTCCAGTACTTAAGTCTTAATATATAATTTAGGCATTGTGTCTAAAGTAAAAGTGACAGTTGTGGGTGGAGGCCTTGCAGGTAGTGAGGCGGCCCTTGTTCTATCAAAAAATCCAAACATCGAAGTAGCTCTTTATGAGATGCGACCAAAAAAGAATACCGAGGTTCACAAAAGTGATAAGTTTGCTGAACTTGTTTGTTCAAATTCGTTTAAATCTCTAAAGCCTGCGACTGCTGCTGGAATGCTCAAATACGAATTGGAAGTTTTGAAATCTCCAGTTTATCAATGCGCCCTAAATAATAGGGTTGAAGCAGGTAATGCTTTGGCAGTGGATAGAGATTTGTTCTCGGCAGAGGTCACTAAGCTTATTAATGACGCAAAAAATATTAAGGTAATTCACGACGAGTTTGCCGATATCAAAAAAGAATCAAAGAACTGCGATTACCTTATCTTAGCCACTGGTCCTCTAACAAGTGGGAAGCTGGCAAATGATTTAGCAAAGCTTACCGGGGTTGATGAACTTGCTTTTTATGATGCTGCCGCACCCATTGTTATGGCAGATTCGCTTGACCGTAATATTATTTTTGAGCAAGATAGATATGCTGATGATGTCGCTGCTTCGTATTTGAATATTCCCATGGATAAGCATGAATACGAGACATTTATCAAAGAGCTTTTAAATGCCGAATGCATAATCAAAAAAGACTTTGAATCTAAAGATTTATTTCAAGCTTGTCAACCCATCGAAGAGGTGGCCCGAAGTGGCTTTGATGCCCCTCGTTATGGTGCGATGAAACCTGTTGGTTTAACTGACCCAAGAAATGGTAAGCGCCCTTATGCGGTTGTACAACTTCGTGCCGAAAATAAAGAAAAGACTTCATATAATTTGGTTGGCTTTCAAACCAATCTAACTTTTAGTGAGCAGAATAGAATTTTTTCAATGCTTCCTGGCTTGAAAAATGTAGACTTTGCTCGCTTTGGAGTTATGCATCGCAATACTTTTATAAATGCTCCTAAGCTTTTGGATGAAAGCCTTAATTTGAAGGATAATATTTTTGTTGCTGGCCAACTTTGCGGTACAGAAGGGTATTTAGAAGCCGTTAGAAGTGGTCATCATGCAGCTGTTAGCGTCCTTTATAAAAGCATGGACGAGGCTGTGGCTTCGTTGAGTGAATTTAGTGCGTTTGGTAGCTTAATGAAATATGCAACTAATCCAGATACTAAAAATTATCAACCGATGCATGTAAATTTTGGAATATTCCCTCCACTTGATAAACATATTAGAAATAAGAGAGATAGATATGAGGCTTTTGCAAAGCGTGGTAAAATTGAAATTGAAAAATATGCAAAACAACTTGAAAAACTATGGAAGAAAATTTAGAAAGTAAAGAAAAGTTTGAATTTGAATCGCAAGATTGCAAAGCTTTTGCCTTGTTGGTTGATAAGTTTTGTGAATCTTTGACTGTCGAGAAGAATTCTTCGGAGCATACTGTTAGAAATTACAAAAATGATCTTTTGAGTTTTGCGCTTTGGTGTGAGCGAATGCAGATTGACCCAAATATGGTTAACTATCGAGATTTGAGAGGTTACCTTGCAGAAATGGATGGAGCTCAATATGCTCGAACAACCATAAACAGACGGCTTAGTTCGCTTCGGAGTTTTTTTAAGTGACTTGATGTTATTGGTGAGCAGTCAAATAATTTTGCTGATGTTATGAGCGGCCCGAAGATTTTAAAATCTCTTCCAAATGTTGTAAGGCATAACGATATCGAGAAACTTCTTCAACTTTGTGTCAATGATATTGACAACAGCGAAGATGAAAAACAAAGGCTTATTGCTATTCGCGATTATGCAATTATGGAATTGTTGTATGCAACTGGCGCGCGTATTAGTGAAGTTGCTAATTTAAGTTTGGATAATATTAATTTTGATGCTGGGCAAGTTAAGTTCTTTGGAAAAGGAATGAAGGAGCGAATAGTCCCAATTTATAACATGGCTGCAAATGCTCTTTACGATTACATCGAAAATGCTCGGCCATTACTTTTTCAAAAATCAAAACTTCCAACAAATAACTGCTTCTTAGGTAACAGTGGTAAAAATATGTCTGCGGACACAATGAGAAAGATGTTTTACGATAAGTGTAAGCGGGCTGGTATCTCTAGCAGTATTTCTCCTCACTCGATGAGACATACTTTTGCTACAGATGTTTTGGATGGCGGGGCGGACCTTCGGAGTGTTCAAGAAATGTTGGGGCATGCGAGTCTTTCAACCACTCAAATTTATACTCATCTTTCTGCGAAAAAGCTTAAAGATGTCCACAGTCAAGCCCATCCACGTGGTTAAATTAATTTGTGAACCTTCTTAAAATTAAGGTAAAATATCACAAGATATAAGAGGTAAATTTAATGGATAATGAACGATATATCAACCCGCAATTAATTGCAGACTTGGTTAGAGAAACTGCTGCTTCTTCCTATGGGATTGTTGGTCTAGCTAGTCCAAATGGAATTAGTTTGATAGATCATCTTTTACCTCCGTTTTTCAATAGAAATGGCATTGAGGTTATTAAGTCTAAAAATGGTTATAAAATTAACATCTACATTGTTGCTGAATACGGCACAAGATTCCAAGAGATTGCAAAAAGCCTCTGCGATGTTGTTAAATATAATTTGTTAAATACTTATGGCGTAAAAACCGATGGTATTAGGGTGCATATCAAAGGTGTTCGCAAAAGCGAGATCTAATGGCTAGAAAAAAAGATAATCTTCTAAATATGACAAAAAATGCTGGCGGTGAGGGATTGCACTATTCACGCAAACCTTTTATTAATGCATTGATGCATGCTTCTGAGCTTTTATCTCAACATAAAGAAGATATTAACAAGTTAAATGTTTTTCCTGTTCTAGATGGTGATACAGGTACAAATATGTCTTTGACACTTGAAAGCGTCATTGAACATGTTAAAAAGCTTGGAGACAATCCAAGTATTGCAGATATTCGTCGTGCTGTTACTACTGGTGCTTTGATGGGCGCCCGTGGGAATTCCGGCGTAATTACTTCTCAAATTTTGAGAGGTCTTTGTGAAGGTTATGAGCAACATGAACTTTTTGACACTGAAGGTTTAGCAATTGCTTTCTCACGTGCCGAAGAAGTAGCCTTTGCTGCCGTTAGAAAACCTGTTGAAGGTACAATTTTAACTGTACTTCGCGATTCTTCTAAAGCAGCAAGATATGCTCAAAGAAAAAAGATGAATATTGGTGAAGCTATCTCTTATGTTTCAGAGAAAGCTTATGAATCAGTTGAAAATACACCTAACTTGCTTCCTGTTTTAAAGGAAAACAATGTTGTTGATGCCGGTGGTTATGGCTTAGCTATCTTTATTGAAGGTGTTGCAAGTGGCCTAACCGGTCAAGCTGGTGCATTGAGCGAAGAACTCGAAAGTACAGGTGGACAAAGTTCTCAACCAAAGGTTGAAATTGAGCAAATTAATGATTGAGCTGGTTCGAAATACCGTTATTGTAATGAATTCTTGGTTGATTCAAACGAGCTTGATACCGAAAAAGCATTAAAGTTCTTAGCTTCGATTGGCGATTGTGAACTTTGTGTTGGAAGTGCTCCAAAATATAAGGTTCATGTTCATTCCGATAGACCAGATAAAGTTCTTGAATACTTTGTAAAGACTGGACAGATTGCTGAAGTCTTTATTCATAACATGCAACTTCAAAGTGAGGAGCGTGTTGAAAAATTAAGTAATGAAGAACAGGTTAAGAAGTCTGGTCCTAAAAAACAAATTGGAGTTGTTGCCGTTGCAGTAGGTAATGGTAATGTTGAAATTTTAAAAAGTTTGGGTGTAGATGAAGTTGTTAGTGGCGGTCAAACCATGAACCCTTCTACAAAAGATTTAGCAGATGCCGCAAATAGATGTAACGCGAAGTCTGTTATCTTTTTACCAAACAATAAAAACATCATTATGGCTGCTAAAAGTGCATGTGATGTGCTTGATTTTGATTCTTGTGTTGTTGAAACAAGAAATGTTTTGAGTGCCTTTAATGCAATGATGGTTTTTGACCCAGATACAAATCTTGAAGATAATGCCGAAGCTATGACAGATGCAATTGCAGATTTATCTGTCGGTGAAATTACATTTGCTATAAAAGATTCTAAAGATGCCCACAACAAACCAATCAAAGATGGCGATTGTATTGGAATTGTAGATGGCGAGATTGAAGTTTCTGGTAAAAAGATCGATTCTGTTTTGATGAAACTTTTAGATACTTTAGATGCAAAGAATAAATCTATGCTAACAATTTTGGCTGGCGAAGACATCAGTGACGATGACTTCAACAAAATGATAGTTAAGATTGAAGGTAAATACAAAGATCTTGAAATTGATCATCAAATTGGTGGTCAACCTTTATATCCAATCCTCTTTTCATTGGAGTAGCCATTTTAAGGCTAGATACACCAGTTACTAAATTGCCTCAGGTGAGTGATGCTAGAAGTCAGGCGCTTGCTGAACTTGGCATTACAAATCTTCGGCAGCTTTTGAATCATTTTCCAGAAAGATATATTGATCTTAGCGAAGTTTCAACAATCTTAAACGCTCGCATTGGATTTAACTACACAATTAAAGCGAAGGTACATTCCATAGAAGAAAAGGAGCCCAAGCCTGACCTCAAACTTATTGAGGTAACTTTAACTGACGAAACTGGAACTATGATCGCAACTGCTTTTAATCAAAAGTGGTTGCTTGATACAGTTAAGCCCGAAGACACCGTTGCGGTTTCTGGAAAAGTTGAATTTAATTATGGCTTTAAAAGAATGACAAACCCATTTGTGCATGTTCTATCTGAAGAAGATACCTTAAATGATGTTGCTAAGGTTGTATCTATTCATTCATCTAACGAAAGCATTTCTTCTTCGTGGGTAAGAAACATTGTTGCAAATGCCTTTTCATTTTTAGGAAATTTGGATAGCTATGTTCCGGCTTCGTTGTGCGATAAATATAAGCTAATGAATTATTACGATGCGCTTAAGGCTGTACATTTTCCAAATACCATGCAAGATTTGGCGAAGGCTAAAAGGACGCTAAAGTATTCACAATTGCTTTTGTATTTTACTTATTGAAACTCAAAGCAAAACTATTTTAATAACGACAATCTTATTTTGTGTGAGTTAGCTCAAGATAAAATCGAAAAGAGCATTGAGGCAATTTCGCTTTATAAAGAAAACAAAAAGCAATCTTTAATGTTAATCCCAAATTCAGTTTCGCTTTTGCAATATAAGAAAGTTTTTGAAGACAAGCTCTCAAAGCTTCATGTTACTTCACAAATTATTGATGAATATACAAGTAAGGAAAATCGCTGGAAGGCCATCTATGATTTTAATAATGGCGACCTTGATTTATTAGTTGGAACTGCATCTTTGATTGGTGAGGACATCGACAATAAAAATTTAGGATTGATAGTTGTGGATGAAAAAACAGAATTTAGTCCTCAAGACTTTAATATTTTGGCTAAATTGAACAATGACAATTTGGACGTGATGTATTTAAGTTCGCGTCCTCTGTCAGACAATCTTGTGAAACTTTTATACCCATCTTCGGAGGTTTCAAGATTTGGTTTTAAACAAAGTGTTAAATGTGAAGTGAGTGTGGATGAAAAACAACTTCGCATGAATGCTTACGAAAAAGCTGTTTCGGTTCTAAAGAATAACGGCCAAGCTTTTGTAGCTAGCCCGGATGTTTCTTTCTTGATTAATGAAATGATTGAGAAGACTTTCAATGGATGAAATATTGAACTTATAAATGACGAGTCGAGCCCTAAAGAAGTCCTAAATGCTTTAAATGATTTTAAATCTGGAAAGATTGATGTATTGATTTGTACAAGGGAAGTTGACTTTATTATTGAAGCTTGCAAAGCCTGTGTTGCGATTGTTGAGAATGCTGACAGGCTTGGAATTAGCAAATTACATCAAATTCGAAATTGCATTATGTCCAGTTCCGAGGATGCAAAGGTATGTTTAATTTCGTCAACTAAGAGGCCAGATACTCTTAAAAAACTGAACATGATTGGTCAGACAATGGATGGCCAAACTTTAATTAGCAATGACCTAAAAACAAGAGTAGAAGGCGCAAATCTTGGTTTTAATAAATGAGGTTTTTCATCTCTAAATTTAGTTAATGTCTCCGAAGACGAAGCTATAATATCTACTGCAAATACAGATTCACTTAAGATTATTAAAGACGACACAAAGCTTGCAAGTAAAGAAAACAATTTGCTTCGTTTTGAAATTTCAAGGATGTTTGAAGGCTAATGAGAATTATTGCTGGGAAATATCGAGGACGTACAATTGATGTTCCAAAGGGATTAGAAGTAAGACCCACAACTGATCGTGTACGTGAAGCAATGTTTAGTTCGCTTACAAGTTTGAATGTCAATTTTGAAGATGCAATTGTTTTGGATGCATTTGCGGGAAGTGGAGCCCTCGGCTTCGAAGCCGTTTCTCGCGGAGCAAAATATTTAGTTTCTTACGAGAATAATAAAAAGAACTATGAAAACCTTGTTAAAAATTATCAAATGTTTAAAGATAGTGATTCTTCAATCAAGCTTATGTTTGCTGATGTTAAAAAGACAAATTTCAATATTGTTTGCAAGGATGAAAAGTTTAATTTGTTGTTTTTTGACCCGCCCTATGCAAATAAAGCCAATGAGGTATTAGAAATCTTAAAGGCTTTGGTTAGGGCAAATTGTATTGACACGGGAGCAACTATTGTTTATGAGCATTCAACAAAGGATAGTTTTGAACCTTATGTTGAGCTCTTTGCTTTGGAATCATTTAATTTGGTTAATTCAAAAGTATATAATGATATTTCTGTTGAGTATTTAACGTTGAGCTAGGAGACTTATGTCTAAGTGTGTATTTCCAGGAACTTTCGATCCATTTCAAGATGGGCATTTAAATATTGCAAGTCGTGCTTCTAAAATTTTTGATGAAGTTGTAATTGGTGTTGCTGTATCTAGCGAAAAAGGTCCAAAGCACTCAATTGAAGATAGAGTCCAAATTGCTCAAGATAAATGTAATGGGCTTGGAAACGTTACTGTAAAAAGCTTCGATAGCTTGCTTGTCGATTTTGTCAAGGCAGAAGGTGCAAGCTGCGTGGTGCGGGGTCTTCGGAACTCTAAAGATTTTGACTACGAGTCAAACATGGCTGCTGCTAACAATAAACTCTCAAAAGATATAGATACGCTTTTCTTTTTGGCGGATCCAAAACTTAAGGATTTGTCTTCGACACAGGTTAGGGAATTGGAAAGCTTTGGCATCGATACCCATAATCTAGTTGAATAAACTTTCTCTTTTTATATTTTTGCACAAAATATTGTGTTTTATGTTAAAATAACGCCTTGAAGTTAATACTTCAAATTAAAACACTGTGAGTATGATAAACGTAGTTTAAAGGAAGGAAAAATCATGGATGAAACAGGAGTTTTAGGTCTTTTAGAAGAACTCTCTATTTTAATCGAAGAGGCAAAGCCGGTTTTCGGTCGTTCTCAAATGAAACAGGTTGAGGCCAATACTGTCCTTGAGATTATTGACGAAATTCGTGAAGTTTTCCCTGGTGAATTCTCTCAGGCTCGCCAAATTGTTCGCGAGCGTCAGAGTTTACTAGACGATGCCGAAGACGAGGCAAACAGAATGATCGAAGATGCCCGCAGCCAAGCTGTTACAATCGCTAGCGAGCAAGAGATTGTTCGTCTATCTCAGCAAAAAGCTGACCAAATCATGGCTGATGCTCGTGAAGTTGAGCGTCAAACACGTGCTGGTGCCGAAGATTATGCTGATGAGGTCTTTGGTCATGTAGAGCAAAGTTTAGATAGCTTGCTAAACAATGTTCGTAGATGCCGTGATCGTCTTAACACAAACGCCACGGAAGAATCTGTAGAATAATTATTGAGCGAAAAAGACGAACACTTAATTATTCATATTTCGCATGATATGTTTAAGCCGTCAGCGTTTAAAACGCTTGACGGCTCTTTTCATGTTAGTTCGCTTGAATCAAAATCAGACACTTATTCTTTAAAAAAACCAATTTTATACAATGTTACGCTTACAAATACCGGTGATGCATTTTTGCTTACTGGAACTGCCGAAGCCACAGCCCAAACCTCTTGTTCACGCTGTCTAGAAGATGTAAATATTGACCTAAAGGCTAATATTGATGCGTACTATTTGATTGATCCCCCAGAGACTGAAGAAGAAAACGAAATAAATGAATTTGAAATTTTGCCAGATGATCATAAGATTCCTTTAGGAGATATTATAAAAGCCACTCTTATAGTTGATGCACCTTCTAAACCATTATGCAAGGAAGATTGCAAAGGTTTATGTCCTAAATGTGGTAAAAATTTAAATAATGAATCTTGTTCTTGCTCAGAAGAGCCTGACGAATCAAATCCTTTCTCTGTATTAAAAGACTTTAAAGTATAATAATCCTTCATGGACAATGAAAAGAATACTGTAAGTGCATGAGGAGTTTTTAAGAAGTTTTCTTCTTACTATAAACCATATATTGGCATCCTTATTATGGATCTTATTTGTGCTCTTGTGCTTGCTGGTGTTGATCTGGCATTTCCTCAGCTTCTTCGCTTCTTTACTAACGATTTTTTCACGCGTCCAGCCGAACAAATTTTAGTAGCGCTATTTCCAATTGCTGTGGCATTTCTTGTTCTTTATATCGTTAGAACTGCTTCTCAATATTACATTAGTCGTTGAGGTCATATTATGGGGGCCTCAATGGAAACAGATATGCGTCGCGATTTGTTCCGTCAATTTTCTCGACTTAGTTTTTCTTATTATGATAAAAATAAGTCTGGTGATATGGCTTCGCGAATCTTAACCGATTTATTTGAGATTAGTGAACTTGCACATCATGGACCAGAAAATATTTTAATTTGTAGTTTAAAAATTATTGGATCTTTTGTCTTATTGTTTTTGATAAATGTTCAGCTGACTTTTGTGATGTTAGTTGCAACAATTATTATGGCTGCATATTCTGCATGAACCAATTATAAAAGACGCACTATTTTTACTGCTAATAGGCAACGTATGGGACAAATGAATTCACAAATTACAGACAGTATTGGAGGAATTAAAACTGTTCAATCATTCGGCAATGAAAAAGGCGAACTTAAAAAATTCGGAAACATTAACGATAAATATCTTGATACAAAAAAGGAAAGCTACAAATTCATAGCAAAGTTTAATGCCGCAAATTCTCTTTTCCAAGGTGTGCTATATACAGTTACGATTGTAGGTGGAGGATACTGTGTTGCTACAGGTACACTTGCTGTTCATGAGCTTGCAATTTTTGCATTATATATTGGAATTTTTATTGCTCCAATTGAACAGCTAATAAATTTTGCAGAGACATTTCAAAAAGGATATGCTGGTTTTAGAAGGTTCATCGAAGTTATGGCAGAAGTCCCCGATGTTAAAGAAAAGCCAGATGCAATTGACATTCCAAAAGATATCAAAACAAATATCGAATACAAAGACGTTCATTTTTCTTACAAAAACGATAATGATAAAACTGTAGCCATAAAAGGTCTTAATCTAAAAATTGATCAGTCTCAAAAGATAGCATTGGTAGGTCCATCTGGCGAAGGCAAGTCTACAACTTGTTCGCTCCTTCCACGTTTTTATGATGTAGACTCTGGTTCCATCAGCATTGGTGGTTATGATATTCGCGATTTTAAGATTGACCCTCTTCGTCATATGATTGGTATTGTGCAACAAGATGTTTATCTCTTTGATGGAAGTATTGCTCAAAATATTTCTTATGGTCTTAGTAACATAACAAACGATGACATTATCAAGGCTGCCATTGCTGCGGATATTCATGACTTTGTTAAAGCTTTGCCAGAAGGATACGACACGAAGGTTGGTGAGAGAGGAGCTCGTTTATCAGGAGGTCAAAAGCAACGTATTGCAGTAGCTCGTCTGTTCCTTCGTGACCCTAAGATTATTATTCTGGACGAAGCCACAAGTGCGCTCGACAATGAAAGTGAAGCAAACGTGCAAGATTCGCTTGATCGTTTATGTAAGGGGCGCACTACAATAGTTATTGCCCACCGATTATCTACTATTAAATCGGTTGATAAAATTGCAGTTATCCATGATGGGCAAGTTGCCGAATTTGGTACCCATGAAGAATTGTTATCTAAAAACGGAATTTACTCTAACTATTACAACTTACAATTTAATTAATATGTATAATAAGGCGTATGGAAGATCTTTTTAGTCAAGTAAATATTGATGCAAATATTGATACAGAGTCTCTTTCTGAGGAAGAGGCGAAGTCGAAGATTTTGCAATTACGTAAAGAAATTGAGCACCACACATACTTATACTATGCCCAGGATGAGCCAGAGATTTCCGATGGAGCTTACGACTCGCTCATGCGTGCCCTTCGAAAACTTGAGGATGCTTTCCCGCAATTCCAAGATCCCAATTCCCCAACAATGCGCGTTGGTGGATATGTTGGTGAGGCTTTTGCTCCCGTTAAACATCAAGTTAAAATGTATTCGCTAGACAATGCGATGGATCTTGATGAGCTTGATGACTGAATGCAAAAAATTGAAGACGAATTTGGCACTTTTGTGCCTCTAATGTGCGAACTAAAAATTGACGGCTCTTCAATAGCTTTAACTTATGAAAATGGCTCGCTCATTAGAGCAGCAACTAGAGGCGATGGAGTTACTGGAGAAGATGTAACAGCCAATATGCGTACTGTACGTGATGTTCCGCTAAATCTTCGAGGAGATAACTTGGAAGGCACAATTGAGCTTCGTGGCGAAGTTTATATGCCAAAGCAAAGTTTTGATACTTTAAATGAAGCTGCTGTTGCAGAAGGCAATCACAAATTTGCAAATCCAAGAAATGCTGCTGCTGGTAGCCTTCGCCAGAAGGATCCTACAATTACTAAGAACCGCGATTTAGCAACATTTATATATAGCGTCGCAGACGCTAACATATTAGGAAGCAAAGTTCAAAGTCAACAAGAACTATTAAATTGACTAAAGTCGGCTGGTTTTCATGTTAATCCTGATATCACGCTTTGCGCCTCGCGAAGTGAAGTAAAATACTTTTGCAAAGCAGCCATAGAAAAGCGCGATGCTCTAGCATACGAAATTGATGGAGTTGTTGTTAAAGTCAATGATTTTGATAAGCAAACTAGGATGGGATTTACTTCGCGTGCACCAAAATGGGCAATTGCTTTTAAGTTTCCTCCAGAGGAAAAAGCAACTCTTCTAAAAGATATTACAGTTCAAGTTGGACGCACGGGTGTCTTGACTCCTGTTGCTGAGCTAGAACCTGTTAGCTTGGCGGGAACTATTGTTAGCCGAGCAACCTTACATAATTTAGACGAAGTTCGTCGTAAGGATGTTCGCATTGGCGATACTGTTATCGTTCATAAAGCCGGAGATATTATTCCTGAGGTTGTTGGGCCTGTTAAATCTTCCCGTCCTGCTGATGCAATAGAATGGAAAATGCCTGATACATGCCCTAGTTGTGGTAGCCCTGTTGTTAAAGATAGCGACGGAGTTGCAATTCGATGTGTTTCGGCCGAGTGTCCAAAACAACTTCGCGAGCGAATAGCTCACTGGGTCAGCCGTAAGGCTTTAGACATTGATGGCTTAGGTCCTGAATTGATTAATTTATTAATCGATTCAGACCTAGTTCATGATGTCGCAGATTTGTATAAACTTAGTGAATCTGAGATTGCTTCTTTATCTCGAGGTCGTCAGAATGTTGATGGTGAAGATATTCTAGTAGGACATACAGTTTCGAAGAAACTGATTGTTGCAATTGAGGAAAGCAAACAGCGTAGTTTTTCCCGTGTACTACATGGCTTAGGAATCCGAAATGTCGGTGAAATAGCAGCTGAGTTGCTTGTTTCAAATTTTCCAACATTAGAAAAATTAGTTGCCGCTTCAGTTGAGGATCTATCTCAAACAGAAGGTATTGGTCCTGTTATGGCTGAAAACATTTCTTCATTCTTTAAAAATGAACAGAACCTCGACCTTATAAAACGTCTTCAGAATGCTGGGTTATGTTTTGATGATCGAGAGCTTTTGCTCGCTAATGAATCAGCTGATAAACCACTAGATGGTAAGACTTATGTGTTGACCGGTACATTAACCGAAAGTGGAATGAGTCGCGACGAAGCTGGCGCAAAGTTAAAAGCCTTAGGAGCCAAAGTATCGGGAAGTGTCTCTTCTAAAACAACTGCAGTCATTGCTGGCGAAGCAGCAGGATCCAAACTCACGAAAGCCCAAGAGTTGGGGATTCCTGTTCTGAGCGAACAAGACTTCTTAGAACTTATTAAATAATTGGATATATTTGAGATGTCGTTTCTGGTGTGAGAGATTTCGAATATGATATTTCGAAACCCCTGCAGCGCTGAAGATTAGCAGGCGAATGCACGAGGATATACCGCGAAGCCGTTGAGAAATACATATTCGAAATCTCTCCTACAAAAACTTAAAAAAAATTAAAATTCTCGGAAATTTTTATAATAAGTATAGTACTATATGTATACTTTTCGCACACTCAAACCACAATATATAGTGGTTTTCGCGAAAAACCAGGTAGATTTGATAATTGTTGATTAAACGCAAAGAGGAGGACTAAATGATTGCTCAAATTGTAAAGAGAGACGGACGTGTTGTCGACTTTAATGAAGAGAAAATTGCAGACGCTGTCGAAAAAGCATTTAAAGCTTGTGGCGCAATGCAAGACAGGAAGACTGCCGATGACATCGCTCACAAAGTTACTGTAAAGATTGAAGAGATGGATTCTGATGCTTCGCCAACTGTTGAGGGAGTTCAGGATCTTGTCGAAGAAACTTTGATGGAGGAAGGTTTCATCCAGACTTCGAAAGCTTACATTCTTTATCGTGCAGAAAGAGAAAAAGCTCGTGATATTAGTTCAAGATTAATTCAGACTTTGAAAGACATTACTTTCTCGAAGTCTTCAGATTTAGATCTTAAACGCGAGAATGCAAACATTGATGCCGATACAGCAATGGGTACAATGTTGAAGTATGGTAGTGAGTCTTCGAAACGTTTCTATACAATGTGTGTAATTGATCCTAAGTTTGCTGAAGCTCATGAAAATGGGGATATTCACATTCATGATATGGACTTTTATACTCTTACAACTACATGTTGCCAGTTACAGTTATCCAAGATTTTCAAAGATGGCTTTTCCACGGGTCATGGTGTCCTTCGTGAGCCAAATGGAATTACATCTTATTCTGCGCTTGCATGTATTGCAATTCAGAGCAATCAAAACGATCAACATGGCGGTCAATCTATTTCTGATTTTGATTATGGTTTGGCCGATGGTGTTCGCAAAACATATCGAAAAATCTACCGTAAACATTTAGCTGAGGCTATTGAGCTTTTGGCTGAGATTTCTGATTCGAAGCAATTGGCCGATGATATCGTTACAAATGCTGAAGAGAAAAATAAGTGCTGGGCTGCTATTGAAATGAAGCCTGAGTTTAGGAAATCTGTTATGAATGGTTTGACAGCTAACCATATTGATGAGGAAACTGCTCAAAAGATTATGGACTACACAGCTCGTCAAAGTTTCGATGACACAGATAGACAAACCTTCCAGGCTATGGAAGCGCTGGTACACAACTTAAATACAATGCATAGCCGCGCTGGTGCTCAGACTCCATTTAGTTCTGTTAACTATGGTATGGACACTTCTGCTGAGGGTCGCATGGTTATCAAAAATATGCTTCTTGCAACTGAGGATGGCTTGGGAAGTGGCGAGACACCAATTTTCCCTGTACAAATTTTTAAGGTTAAAGAAGGCGTTAATTATAACCCTGAAGATCCCAACTATGATTTGTTTAAGCTTGCCATTCATTGTTCAGCGAAGCGTTTATTCCCTAACTTCAGCTTTATTGATGCACCATTTAATGCTCAATTCTACAAGGGAACACCAGAGACTGAAGTTTCTTACATGGGTTGCAGAACTCGTGTTATTGGTAATGTTCATGATCCAGAGCGTCAACTTACACCAGGTCGTGGTAACTTAAGCTTTACATCTATTAACTTGCCACGTCTTGCACTTCGCTCTAAGGGTGATGTTGATTTGTTCTTCGATCTATTAGATCAAAAGCTTGAGCTTTGTGTTGGTCAGCTGGATGAACGTTTTGAAATTCAGGCCCAGCGTAAGGTTTACAATGCACCATTCTTAATGGGTCAAGGAATTTGGATGGATTCAGAAAAGCTTGAGGCTACAGATGAACAACGCGAGGTATTAAAGCATGGTACTTTATCTGTAGGCTTTATTGGTTTGGCGGAAACTCTTGTTGCTCTAACTGGTCAACATCATGGTCAAAGCAAGTCTTCGCAGAACCTTGGTCTTGAAATTATTGGTCATATGCGAGCTTATCTTGACAAGCTTAGTCAGGAGCGCAAGATGAATTACACACTTTTGGCAACACCTGCCGAAGGTTTGTCAGGGCGTTTCGTTAAGATGGATCGTGAGCGCTTTGGAAACATCGAAGGCATTACAGATCGTGATTACTATACAAATAGTTTCCATGTTCCAGTATATTATGATATTGATGCATTTAGCAAGATTGATATCGAAGCTCCATATCACGAGCTCACAAATGCTGGTCATATCTCATATATTGAATTGGATGGTGATCCAACTCAGAACTTGGATGCTTTCGAAAGTGTAATTCGTCATATGAAAGAAGCTGGTGTTGGTTATGGTTCTGTAAATCACCCAGTTGATCGTGACCCGGTTTGTGGCTTCAACGGAATTATTAATGACGAATGTCCAAAGTGCGGTCGTCACGAGGAAGAAGGCAAGGAATTCGAGAGAATTCGTCGTATTACAGGTTATTTGGTAGGCACCATGGATCGTTGGAACGATGCAAAGACTGCCGAAGAAGCCGACAGAGTAAAGCACGGAATTCCTAGGAAGTAGAAGAAAATCTGCCTAACGGCAGATTTTTCTCCTATACGCTGCGATTTAATATTTCTTATTCTTTTGCTTTTGTTTTTTTGCTTACGTATCAAAATACGCTTCGCAAAAAGGCAAGCAAAATAATTAATAAATATTAAATCTCGCTAGAAATAGAGAAAGTTAGATTTTGAATAGTGAAGCAAAAATTAATTTATTTGGAACTGCACCAGGGTCTATCGTTGATGGCCCTGGTATTCGTTTTGGTGTTTTTGTGCAAGGTTGTAGCCATCATTGCCCAAAATGTCACAATCCAGAAAGCCAAGCTCATGGTAAGGGGATTGACAAAACTGTGGGCCAGATTATAGAAGAATTTTATGCTGCAGATAGTTGCTCCGGTGTTACTTTAAGCGGTGGTGAGCCTTTCGAACAAGCCGAAAGCTTGGCGGAGCTTGCCTCTGCTTTGAGGGAGAAGGGTATAAATGTTTGGTGCTACACGGGGTATCTTTTCGAAGATTTAATTGCTATAGCTAATGGCGAAGATGCACCTGGGGCCTCGGAGTACTGCAATAAAGAACATGCTCAAGGTGTTAAAAAACTTATATCTAACCTTGATGTTTTGGTGGATGGCGAGTTTAAACAAGATCTCAAATCCTACGCTGCGTTATATAGAGGTTCAACCAACCAACGTTTAATTGACGTTAAAAAGAGTTTGGAAAATGGTAAAGTTATAGAGTGAAGTCAGGAATTTAATGTACCAGAAAGGCCTTCATCATGATAAACCCATTCGATCAATTTTTAGTTTGAGTTAATTCTGTTACAGACAATGTTTATATTGCAACCATAATAACAGCTGTTGTAATTATTGTTTTGACATGCATTTTGTCTGCGATTGTATCTGTAATCATTCGAAGGATTTTAACTCGTGAATCCATGCCGCTTCCTTCGATGAGCATTTATGTAAATCTTGGACGTATTGTTGTTTGATGTATTGGTCTTGCGAACTTACTAGCAACATGTTTTGCGGTTGATATTACAGGCTTTTTGGCAGCTCTTGGTATTGGTGGTATCGCTGTTTCTCTTGGCTTTAAGGATACAATCTCTAATCTTATTAGTGGTGTTCAGGTTTCGTCATGCAAAATTATGACACCTGGCGAACATGTCAGCATCAAAGATCATACTGGAATTGTTATCGACACAACTTGGCGTCACACTACCATTCAAGATATGTATGGCGAAACTATAATAATTCCAAACTCGATGATCAACTCCAACGCCATCGTAAAAAAAGCACCTTACAGCACTGTTCGTGTACATGTTCAACTACACTCTAAAAGTGCAGCTCTTTCAAGTGTTTCTGATAGACTTGTACAAGAAGTTCGTATGGCTGTTCAAAATTATGGAACTCTTACCGAAGACGTAAAAATCAAGTTTAAGACTATTGTCGATGGCGGGGCAAAGGGAACTGTTATTGTAAAATTTGCAGAGCAACTTGATGGTAACACTGTCATCGATATCAAAGATGCAATTATTCGTGTAATTGCTCCTTATGTCGAAGCTGCAAAGCAGTAGATTTTGAATACAATTTTTTTCAACGGCTTCGCGGTATGCCATCGTGCGTTCGCCAGCAAGCGCTAGGCGCTGCAGGGGTTTCAAAAAATGTATTCAAAATCTACCCCGCATGAGGCGACAACTCAGATATATGCTATAATGAATTCACCTCATTTCTTAAGTGTGGACCGACACTTTTTAAACGGGGTCCAAATCGTAGGCTGGCTGTGTATTTGCCTAGCTGCAAAAGACAAAGAGTTCTACTGCGGACACCCACCTAGTTTTAAAACTGGGTCCTCAAATGAAATGAGGTTTTTTAAGGGAACAAATGTCAAACTTATTTTCAGACATAGAATCTGCCAATCGCTCCGAAGTCGCTCCTCTTGCTGTACGTATGAGACCTCAAACATTGGATGATGTTGTTGGTCAAGATCATATTATCGGCGAAGGTACGTGGTTGCGCAATGCAATCAATGAAGATAATCTTTCTTCGATAATTCTATATGGACCAGCTGGAACTGGAAAAACTTCCATTGCTCGTGTTATTGCAAATGCAACTAATTCACACTTCGTAGAAGTTAGTGCAGTTGGTGGATCTGTTAGTGATCTTCGTAAGGCTATCGAAGAAGCAGAGAAGCTTCTAGAACAATATAAGAAGAGAACAATCCTTTTCGTTGATGAAATTCATAGGTTTAATAGGGCGCAACAAGATGCCCTCCTTCACGCAGTGGAGGATAATATTGTTACACTCATAGGTGCTACTACTGAAAATCCTTATTTTGAGGTAAATACTGCTCTTAATTCTCGAAGTTCAATTTTAGAACTACATTCTCTTACAGACGAAGCAATAGTTACGCTATTGAAGAAGGCTATCAAAGACTCTAATGGTCTTAACAAAAAATACAAAATTGATAAAGCTGCCTGCGACGCGATAGCGTCGCTAGCAGGGGGAGATGCTCGTGCGGCTCTCAACATCCTTGAGCTTGCAAGTAATATTTCCAAAGGAAATAGTGATAAAAAAGCAAATTGCGTGACAGTTGATAATGTTAAGAAAGCTTCGCCAAATCGCAATTTGCCATACGACAAAAACAAGGATCAACACTACGATATCATAAGTGCTTTTATTAAGAGTATGCGTGGGTCAGACCCGGATGCTGCAACTTATTGGTGCTTAAGAATGCTCGAAGGTGGCGAAGATCCAAAGTTTATCGCTCGTCGAATTTATATTTTGGCTTCCGAAGACATCGGCAATGCCGACCCCCAAGCTATCTTGGTGGCGCAAGCCGCCTTTAAAGCTTGCGAAGTAATTGGGATGCCGGAGTGCAAAATTAATCTTGTTCAAGCCGCTACTTACATGGCTCTTGCTCCTAAGAGCAATGCAGTTATTGAGGCAATTGACCGTGCAGAGCAGGAGATTAAACATGGTCCAGCTCGTAGTGTTCCAAATCATTTGAGAGATAGACATCGTCCTGGCAGCGAAAACTATGGTGATTACAAATATCCTCACAGTTATCCTGGTGCATGGGTAGATCAACAATATTTGCCCGACGGACTAAAACGTGGAGACTTCTACAATCCTACGGATAGAGGTTGAGAAGGCTACCGTAAAGATATTCAAAACAAAAATCATAAATAATTGGGAAAACATGAGTTGTCGCCTCATATGGGGTAGATTTTGAATACATTTTTTGAAACCCCTGCAGCGCCTAGCGCTTGCTGGCGAACGCACGATGGTATACCGCGAAGCCGTTGAAAAAAATTGTATTCAAAATCTACAAATAAGAATTTGCAGAAAGTAGTTGACTTTTAGTAGTTTTTTAGTAATATATGTGCTCCGCGCTTTTCGGAGTGCGGAATGTACATTGAGAAATACATTTTTTGCTACTTAAGACAGCAGGTACCGCAAGGTTTAATTGAGAATTCTCAACCCGCCGAGGTGGGCGAAAAGGTAGACCGAGTTTTCGGCCATAGTGTATTGACACCTGACCCTTCGCGCATCTAGTAGCGTGGAGGGTTTTTTTATACCCTCAAAATGTCAGATTTTGAGGAATTTTAAGGAGGTGTAATATGCCAAATAAGCAAAATGTTGAGACATTAGCCACCATTAAAGAAGAGCTCAAAGACATTAGTGCTATGTGGATTGTCGATTATCGTGGTTTGACCGTTAAGGAAATCCAGGAACTTCGTCGCAACATTCGTGAATCTGGTGCGAAGATGACTGTTTGGAAAAACACAATCATGAAATTGGCAATTGATGAGTTAAAGCTTCCAGATTTGGGTGAAGTGTTAACAGGTCCAAGTGCTTTTGTTGTTGCTCCCGAAGATCCAGTTAGCAGTGCGAAAGCAATTCGTGATTTCGCTAAGAAAAACGAAGCTCTGGAGATAAAAGGTGGCATTATGGACGGCGAATTTGTTGATGTTGATGGCGTAAAGGCAGTTGCTGCTCTTCCAAGCAGAGAAGAAGTATACGCACAAATCGCAAGTATGATTTCTGGCGTCGCAAGAGGCCTTGCTACTGCAATCAACGGCGTACCAAGAGGTATCGCACAAACAGTTTCTGCTGTTGCTGAACAAAAACCCGCAGATGCGGCGTAAATTTTCCCTTCGCAAGCTAGACGAAGTAAAACAAGCTGCATAGTAATTGTAAATTTTGCCGCATAAGCGGTTTGTTGAAAGGAAATAATTATGACAAACGAAGAAATTATTAAAGCTTTAGAAGAGATGCCATTACTTCAGGCATCTGAACTTGTTAAAGAGATCGAAGAGAAATTTGGAGTTTCTGCTGCTGCTCCTGTTGCTGTAGCTGCTGCTGCTCCTGGTGCTGCTGGTGGAGAAGCTGGTGGCGAAGAAAAGACTAACTTTGATGTTGTTATGGACGGCTTCGGCGACAACAAAATTGGTGTTATCAAGGCTGTTCGTGAGATCACAAATCTTGGTCTTAAAGAAGCAAAAGATATGGTTGAAGGTGCTCCTGCAACTATCTTGGAAGGTGCAGATAAAGACGCTGCTGAAGACGCAAAGGCAAAACTTGAAGAAGCCGGTGCTGCAGTATCTCTAAAATAATTTATTTATTATTAAACTAAAAAATGGTCTGTTTCCGTTATGGGACAGGCCATTTTTTTATGGCAAAATCCCAGACAAATTGCTGTTATATGATATAATTAAATGTTTGTGTTGAGCAATTCACGGAGAGTTAGATGAACTTAGTTTATTCAGGTATAGTTACACTAGCAGTTACCGTTTTAGTTTTTTATTTTGATAAAAAAACTTTTTTCGGTAAGTGGGGTACTATTCATAGACAGACTCTTTATGGAATTCTATTTGCTGGTGCTGCTATATTTGCAACTGAATTTGGCGGAATAAATTTTGGTGGTGCAATTATTAACTCTCGCGATGCTGCCGTTGTTCTTGGTGGTCTTCTATTTGGACCTTGAACTGGTATTTTAGCTGGTGTATTAGCTGGTGCTGAAAGATACTTCATTACTTCTGGAATTTTTGGCGTTGGCGATTATACTCAAATTGCATGTTCTGTCGCAACTGTATTTGCTGGTTGTTTTGCAGCATTGTTTCATGCGATTATATTTAGGAAGCATCGTCCTTATGTAATTCATGCTGTTGTATTTGTAATTATTACCGAAGTATTCCATATGATACTTATTCCTTTTACCCATATGGGTGATTTGGAAACTGCAATTATGGTTATGGTCGGGTTATTTGCTCCAATTTTAATTTCAAACATAGTGGTTGCTGCAATTTCTGTCTTCGTCACTTCGTTGATGGAAATTAAGTACAATGGATATAGAATTAGAGACATTATTAAATCAAAGGACATTTTCTTCTCGACGGATTTGTTCTATTCTTTTCAGTTTTGGTTGTTGTTAGTAATTATTGTTGCTTTTGTGGCAAACATTTTCATTATTTCTCGTTTGGATAACAAGATGTCATTAGAAGCTTCCGAAAATAAATATAAGAGTGAGTTAAAGATTATGAAGTCTTTGATTTACCAAGATTATGGCTATTTTAATGATTTAAGTCCCGAGAATCTTGCATGTGTATATGCTAATCAATGGTCCGATGAAAAAGTTGTTGCTTTTGAAGTTGCCGACAAAGACAACAATATTATTAGTACAAATTCTAAGTTCGATGATTTAGGGCAGTATACAGTAGGAAAAGAAGAACTCAATTTGTTTAAGGTTAAGTACGGCGATGAGACTCTTTATGTAATGTATATCAACATCGGCGAAGCCAAGATGATTGGCTACTCTTACGAAAAATATGAGATGTACCTGACCTACTTTACTTCGTCTATGACGGTATTCATTCAAATTTTGATTTTTGGTCTTTTGATGTTTGCTGTCTTTATATTATTAAAGCTTCTTGTTGGTAATAATTTGAACAAGATCAATGAATCCTTGCACGAAATTACTAAAGGCAATTTGGATGAGCATGTGGACGTTTACTCCCATAAGGAGTTTGCTGCGCTTTCGGACAGTATTAACGCCACTGTTGATACATTGAAGAAATACATCGAAGAAGAGGCAAACCGTTATAAAGAAGAGTTTGAGATGGCAAAGCAAATTCAGCTTTCAGCCTTACCTAATGTATTTCCACCATTCCCAAATGATCCCGAGATTGACTTCTATGCTAAATATAAGCCAGCGAAGATCATTGGTGGTGACTTCTACGATTATTACTACATAGGAAAGAACAGGTTGGCATTTTTGATTGCTGATGTTTCTGGTAAGGGTATTCCTGCAGCTATGTTTATGATGCGTGCAAAAACTGCATTTAGGGTTTTTGCTGATAAAAAGGATAATCCAGCAGATGTTTTGGAAGCTGTTAATAATTATTTGTGTGAGAATAATGAAGCTGAGATGTTTGTAACGGCTTGGCTTGGTATGGTTGATATTAGCACTGGCATGTTGGAATATTCCTGCGCTGGACATAACCCTCCAGTTTTGATTAATTCAAAAACTGGTGAGATTAATTTCATCGAGAATAAACCTTCTTTAGTTTTGGGTGCCATGCAAAATCAAATTTATTCCAACTTTAGTTTTGTTATGAAACCGGGTGAAAAGTTGATGCTTTATACTGATGGAATTATTGAATCTCATGATGTAAATAACAATCTTTATGGTGAGGAAAACTTCTTTAAAGCATTAAGAGAGCATAAAGATTATTCAATTCGTGATCTTTGTGAAAATGTTGCATTTGCTGTAGATGACTTCTCTGTAGGGCAAGAGCAGTTTGATGATTATTCGCTTTTGTGTTTTATTTATAACGGTGTTCAAGAAAATAGTGGTCTTCGTGACGATTACTGAGAATCTGAAATTACAGTTTTCTCTAAAACCGACAGCGTAAATAAGGTTATGGAGCGCTGCGAAGAGACTCTTGCGTACAGTAATGCTCCGAAGAATTTCATCCAAGTTTTTGATGTTTGCATCGATGAGATTTTCAGCAATATTGTTAAGTTCAGTTACGATAGACCAAATGAATATATTTCTGTAAGGATTGAAATTGACGAACGCTCCGACAAAAAATTCGTTAGATTAACATTTGTTGATACAGGTCCAAGATTTAATCCATTAGATCAATCTGCACCAGATATTACCCTAAGTGCTGAAGAAAGAGAAGTTGGAGGCCTTGGTATATTTATGGTTCGAGAGATGATGGATGAAATGGACTACGAATATAAGAGTCTTGCTAACTGACTCACTTTAACTAAATATTACAATAATGGTGAATAGTGAGTTAAGCTCAGTTTTATAGAGAAAGAGGTTAATATGTCAGGACATTCAAAATGAGCTACAACAAAACACAGGAAAGCTGCACAGGACAAAAAGCGTTCTGCTCTATTTTCAAAGCTTTCTAAAAACATTACTGTTGCGGCAAAGGTTGGCGGAGATCCAAACCCAGAAAACAATGCTTCGTTAGCTGCTGCTGTTGAAAAGGCGAAGGCTAACAGCTTGCCGAAGGACAAGATTAAACAGGCAATTGACAAGGCCTTTGGAGCTGGAAAAGACGCAGCAAATTACGAGGAAGTGGTTTACGAAGGTTATGGTCCTTGTGGTGTGGCCGTTTTGTGTGAGGCTTTAACTGATAATAGAAATAGAACTGCTGCAGATGTTCGTAGTGCTTTTACTCACAGCGGTGGAAACCTTGGTACTTCGAACAGTGTTGCATTTCAGTTTGAGCGCAAGGGTGAAATTGTTATTGATAAAGCTGCTTGTGCCGATGAAGATACTTTAATGATGGCAGTTGCTGATGCCGGTGGCGAAGATTACGAAGACGCCGAAGAACAATGGATTGTTACTACCGATGGCAATACAATGATGAGCGTTAAAAATGCTTTGGTAGAAGCCGGCATTGAAGTTAAGGGTGCTGAAGTTGTTATGGAGCCAACAAATCCAACCGATGTTGACCCACAACAAGCTAAAAAAGTTATGCGTTTAATTGATAATTTAGAAGAATTAGAAGATCTTCAAAACGTATATCACACAATGAACATGACAGATGAAGTTCTTGCTGCAATTGACGAAGAATAATGTTTGAACGAGATTATTTAGTTAAGATGCTTGTTGAATTAGCTGCGGCTATTCGACGAGCTCTTGATAAATCTAGGGAAGCAAAAGACCTTGAAGGTGCTTGTGACATCCTGGAAAATTCAATTACAAGTTCAACAGATTTAGATGGTGCAGTGCTTATGACGCTTGCACCCGAATCTATTGCTTCGGTACTTCAAGTTGCTAACACAGACCCGCGAGTTGTAATTTATGTTGCGCATTCGATGCAACTTCAAGCTCATTATCTTCGTCAACTCAACAACACTGCTGTGGCGGACCTTCGTGAAAAGCAAGCGAATGCCTTGGCTAAAGCTTATAATTTTGAGCTTCCAAAAAATATTGAAGAAGTTGATGATGAACTGTTTAACGACGAAGAATTTTTAGAATCAATTGAAAAACTATGTGAGGATTAATTGATTTTACTTAGTTTTGACATTGAAGAATTTGATGTTCCAAGAGAGAAGGGGCTTGATTGGTCATTTGAGAATGCAATGAAAGTCTCGAAGATTGGGGCTACAAAAATTTTAGACATCTTAAAGGCAAACAATGTTAAAGCAACTTTATTTTGTACTTCAAATTTTGTAGTTAATGCACAAGATTTGGTCATGCGAGCAATTAGCGAAGGTCATGAGATTGCAAGTCATGGTGTGGATCATTGAAATCCAAAAGAAAATGACCCTCAAATTTCAAAGGAAATTATCGAGAGCAAAATCGCCAAAAAAATTAATGGCTACAGGCAACCTCGTATGTTTCCTGTAAGTGACGCAGCTATCGAAGAGGCAGGCTACGCTTACAATTCTTCTATCAATCCTTCTTTTATTCCTGGTAAGTACATGCACTTAAATGTTTCCAGAACTCCATTTATGACTGGAAAAGTTATGCAAATTCCGGCTTCGGTTAGTCCTCATGCAAGAGTTCCAATGTTTTGACTTGCTCTGCATACCTACCCATTGGGACTTTATAAAAAACTGGCGCAACAAATTGTTAATCACGACGGATATTTTATGACTTATTTTCATCCTTGGGAGTTTGTTGACCATCCTTCAAGCATTAAAAAATATATGCTTCCAATTGTTAATCATAACAATGGAGGCGATATGTGTCTTCGTTTGGATAATGTGATTAAACACTTTAAAGAGCAGGGTGAGAGCTTTTCTACCTTCACTGATTTTATGCTATCATATAAGCAGAAAGGGATGTAAATGGCTACAAAACTTGCAATAATTTGTCCTTGTTTTAATGAGGAAGAGCTAATTGAGAGCAGTGCAAAAACATTGCTTTCGCTTATTGATGGTCTTGCTGAAAAAAACAAGATTGACGCGTCAAGTTCTGTTGTCTTTGTTAACGATGGCTCTTTCGATTCTACTTGAAATAAAATTGCTAAGCTTAATGGTGAGGATTCTCGTTTAAAGGGTGTAAATCTTGCATTTAATAGTGGGCATCAAAATGCAATTATGGCTGGAATGATGTCTGTTAAAGATCAGGTAGATGCTGCAATTACTATTGATGTTGATCTTCAAGATGATTTGAATTGTATTGAGAAGATGATTGATTTATACTGTCAAGGAAACGATGTTGTTTATGGCGTTAAAACGAAGCGTAAGGCTGACAGTTTTAGGAAACGCGTTTCTGCTCGCGCTTATTATCGAGTTCAAAAGTTAATGGGAATTAATATTGTTGATAATCATGCTGATTTTAGATTGGTTAGCAACAATGTTTTAAAGACTCTTTCCAAATTTCATGAAAGCAATTTATATTTGCGCGGAATTATTCCTTCCCTTGGCTTTAAATCAGCAAAGGTTGACGATAAAATTAGCGAACGAAGTGCTGGAAAATCAAAATACACAAGCAAAAAAATGATGAAGCTCGCAACAGATGGCATTACGAGTTTTTCGTCCACTCCTTTAAAAGTTGTCTTTTGGATTGGCATTTTATTTTTGATTTTTGCATTAATCAATGGCATCGATGTTGTTGTAGCGCTTGTTAATGGAACTGCACAACCTGGTTGGTCTCAATTAATGTTGAGTGTTTGGTTTGTTGGCGGTGTAATTATGGTTTCGCTTGGCATGGTTGGTATTTATATTGGCAGAATGTATAGTGAAGTTAAGCATCGTCCACAATATATTATTAGCGAAGTTCTAGATTAAGTTGGCTTTGAACAATCGAAATAAAATTAATATGGGTAAAGCTCGTCCAAGTGTCAAGCAAGAGCAATACCATCTTAAAAATGTTGTTACTCCCGATACAAAAGAGGCTGAAAGAAAAGCTAAGGAGCGTAAAAAAATCAAAGATGCTAGAGTAATTGGTAGAAGTCTTAACCGAAGGTCCGAAAAAGATTTCAATATTAAGGGTTCGCTTTTTGGTTCAATTAACAGCAATGTTAAACGTGGAATCGCAATTGGTGCAATTGCGGTTTTGGTTTTATTGATTGGCATCGCAATAGGCTTTGCGGTTTTTGTTGCTGCGACTTCGGCAAAATTGTCCATTGGTGAGGAAGCAAAAGCTAAGCTTGTTCGAGTTCAAGAAAATCAAGAGTATTACATGTTGTTTGCTGCGGATATTAATGAGGACGAAGACGAGGCTCCCGATATTTTGATGTTAACTAGGGTAGACCCATTGGCAAAATCTTTTATTATTGTTTCTGTTCCGTCCACTACGTATGTAGCCTCGAGTTCTGGTGGTGGCACAACTCTAGAAAATACTTATAAAAATTCTGGTGATGCCGGTCTTATTGAAGCTGTTTCTGGATTGGCTGAAGTTGGTTTGTCGCATTATGTTCGATGCAGTGCAAGTGGCTTGTCCAATTTGGTGGATATGTTTGGTGGCATTGAAGTTAACTTGAAAGAATATGTTGATGACGTAAGTGTTGGTGATGTTTATATTGGACAAGGGAAGTCAACCATTAAGGGTTATGAGGCTCTTACTTTGTTGAAGTCAACAAACTTTTCTGGTGGCAATTCAACTGTTTCCGACAATCAAAGACAGGTTTGTATTGGCTTTTTAAAGGCTGCTTTGTATAAGCCTAATATTAATATCGCATACATCACAGATCAGTTGGCAGGACAATTTAAGACGGATATGGGAGCAACAGATATCATTTCTTTTGTTTCATATTACAGCGATACAGAAGAAAAGAAAATAATGGACACCGAGATTCCTGGTTATAAAACAATGCGCAACAACGTTATGGTGTTTATGATTGATGCAGGTGAGTGAAAAAACCTTCGGACCCAAATTTCTTATGGCATGCTTCCTAAATCTGAAAATGATATTACCTACGAAGACATAGACCCCGGCAGCTTTACCATCGTTATTCAAAATGGTGCAGGTGTCGATGGAGCTGGAGCAATGCTTGCTGACAAGTTGAGGTCAATGGGATTTAATGTTATTGATACAAGCAATGCCGATACTAATGTTTATAAAGAAACGCTTGTAATTTTTGGCGATGAATCCATGCGTACGAATGCTATTGCAGTTAGAAATTCTATCAATAATGGTAGGTTAGTTGCTGGCAATGGTTTGTATAATATGAAAAGTGATATTCTAATTATTATTGGTGCTGATTTAAAGATTTAGGAGGAATCATGGCTTTAAATAAAGAAGATGTACAAGCAGTATTAGACTTAGTTCGACCAAGCCTACAGGCTGATGGCGGGGACGTATCATTGGTTGATGTTGCCGACGATGGTACTGTTACTGTTGAATTGGAAGGCGCATGCAAGGGCTGCCCAATGTCGCAAATGACACTTGCAAATGGTGTTGAAAGAATTTTAAAAGAACGTATTCCTGAAGTTACAAAAGTTGTTCCAGCTAATTAATGAAGGTTCTGAATTTTTTCAAAAAACTCTTAGGGGTTTATATTGGCATAGTTTTTGTGCTAATAATGATTCTTACGCCTTTTATTGGTTATCAATTTAGACGCAACTATGCTTGCGATGATGTTTGAATTTTAATTGCTATTGTATTTTTCGTTTGCTTTTTGTTTTGAGTTTTGTCTAAAGTTAAAAACGAAAATAAAAAGCTATGGCGGACTCTTCATTCTGATAAATGTTTTTATATTGTGTTAATTGTTGGCAGCATTATTATGGCTACTATGCAATTTTTTATTGTTAGTGGTGCATGGTTTATTGCTGGTTGAGATACTCGCAATGTAATCTTTCCAGACATGCAAATGGATCCAGATTACATGTCTATGTATCCTAATCAATTGTTCTTAGCCGGTCTTTTTAGAAGGATTTATTTCTTATTGACAGGTGTTTTTGGCCTTGATTTTTATGGATATTATTTTGTCTTGGTTCTAATTTCTACATTTTGTGTTTTTGCATCTGTTGTTTTTATTGGTTTGATTGCTAAAAAAATCATGCCCAGCTTTGTTGCTCTAATAACTTTTCTATGTGCGGTGCTATTTTTAGGATTTTCGCCATGGATTATGATTCCTTATTCAGATACATTTGCAATGATCACAGTTTGTCTCACTTTATTTTGATATGTTTATATCAATAATAAGCCTTTAAAATTTTTCTTAATCATTTTCACAAGTATTATTGGTTATTACATTAAACCTACAGCTATTTTTGTAATGCTTGCTATTGCATTTGTTGAGATTTGCTTGATTGTTATCAATCGCAAGAAGATCGATTGGACTATAAATAAAAAACATGTTAAAAGAATTGCCACTGTTGCAATTTGTGCGGTCCTTGGCTTCGGAGTTTCGGGATTAATTGGCAATAAGGTTTGTGACTACGGTGTTCAAATTGACGAGAACCGAAGTTTTACCGCAACTCATTTCTTGATGATGGGAATTAATCTTGAAAATCATGGCGGATGAAATAACGAAGACGTAAATATTTCTAGAAGCTACCCTAATGTTGAGCAAAGGCAAGTTGGAAACATTCGTGAGTGGCAACATCGTTTGTTTAATTATGGTCTTCCGGAAATTTCTTTCATACTTTTGAACAAAACGCTTACAAATTTTAATGATGGTAGCTTTGCTTGAGAGGCTGAACTTCCTTGAATGATGGAAAACAGGGGATATAACCCGATAGTTTGAGGCTATTATGGAATTGACCCTGCTGATGCTCATAACGACAATAATAATTTGTCTGCATACCCGCGCCAAATGCTTTGGTTAATGATATTAATTGGAGTAGCGCTTACTTTCTTTATTAAAAAGCCGAAGAAATCCGAATATGTTGTGTATTTGAGCCTCCTAGCAATTAGTGGATTTTTAACAGTTTGCGAGCCTGACCCAAGATACTTTTTATTATACGTTCCATTTTTCGTATTAATTGCTCCGAAGGGATGGTTTAATTTTGTTCATTTTGTACTTGAAGATAAAGCTGTTCCCAAAAAGGAAGTCTTAAAGAAGGATTCTAAATATGGCATCTACTAAAAAAAATAAGTTAAACCTTGGTGCATGTATAATGATTTTGATTGGCGGCATGTTTGGGAGTGCCATCTTTTCACTTTCGGGCTTAACAATTGCAAATGCTGGTCCTGCTTCGTTAGTAAGTTGGTTTGCATCTGCCCCCATTATGTTGATTTATGGTTTGCTTTTAGCTGAGCTTGCTTGTTATTTTCCCAAGAGTGGTGGCGTTTATGTATTTCCCGCAAAAGCAATTAAAGGGAATAAGGGCAAGTTCCTAGGTTGGTTATCTTGCTGGTGTTTTTTGCTTTGTAATTTTGTTGCAATAGCATTTGCTGCAATTTTTGTAGGTCAATATTTAAGTGCAGCATTCCCAATTAGTCAAAACCTTAGTATTCCAATTGCATTACTTGCTATGCTTTTTGTATTTATTTTAAATCTAATTAAATTGAAAAATTCAAGTTGAGCTAATACTGCTTTGGTTTTCGTATTGATTGCTTTGATGTTAGTATATGTTTATGTTTGTATAGCAAACCCATCCTTTGATATAGGAAAGTTAGAACCATTTTTTATCCAGGGGTCAGCCGGCGTTTTCGGTTTTGCTTCGATGATTCCTGTTTCTTTAATAGCTTATGGTGCAATAATTTCTATTGCATTTATGGCGAGTGAGATCAAAGATCCGAAGAAAACCATCCCACGCGCTAGCGTTATTGCAATATTTATTTTGGCTCTTTTGTATAGCTTGATTTTGTTTGCAACTTTAGGTTTAGTTACTGCCGATTATTTGCGAATATATCCAGAATTTCAAATGATTCCATTGTTTGCAGCTTGCATGCAATTAATTAATGTTCCGTGGCTTGCATATCTTGTTAGCATTGCTTCAGTAATTGCATTAATTTCTTCAATGTATGTTTTGGTAGCTATTAGCGCAAGGGCAATTAAAGCATCTTCCGAAGACAAAATTCTACCCAAGGCTTTTTCTGCCACAAGTAAAAGCGGACAGCCAATCATCGGGGTTATTGTCACCGTTATTATTTCGGCGATTTTATGTTTATTCCCAAGTTATGTTTCTGAGTTTGTAAACCTTGGCGTTTTGTTTAATGTAACCACTATCTTCATTGTTGTAATTGCTTACATAATTGCTCGCAAAAATCACAAAACTAAAAAGAATATTTATAGAGTTAAGTCTGGAACTTTTTGGGCTGTTTTGTTTCTACTAATTATTCTTACATGTAATATTTCAAACATACTTACATCTAATTTGATAAATATTGTTATCTATACTGCAATATTACTTATTGTTGGTATTGTCATTTATTGAATCTCTCGTAAATTTCATATATAATACCTGCTTAATGAATAAGAAGGACGACATAATTGTTGTCGAAGGCAACCAGACTTTAACGGGCACTGTTAAAGTTTCGGGGGCTAAGAATTCGGCGTTAAAGCTTATTGCCGCTAGTATTTTGGCACAAGGAAAGTGTGTTATCCAAAACGTGCCAGATATTTCTGATATTGATATTATGTGCAAGGTTCTTGAGAGCTTGGGCGCTTCTATTAAAAGAAGTGGTCATAAGCTTGATGTTGATACCAAAAATATTAATAGTGTAGAAGCTTCTTATGATCTTGTTTCGCAGATGCGTGCAAGTATTGCTGTTTTAGGGCCTCTTGTTGCTCGTTTTGGTGAAGCAAAAGTTGCTATGCCTGGAGGTTGCCAGATTGGTGCGCGTAAAATTGATATGCACCTTATGGGGCTTCGTCAAATGGGTGTAAAGTTTGACGTTAAACATGGTTATTTGAAGGCTTCTGTGCCGAAGGGGTTGCATGGTGCTAATATCCGTCTTGATTTTGCAAGCGTTGGTGCCACCGAAAACATTTTGATGGCCAGCGTTTGTGCCGAAGGCAGAACTTTTATCGATAACGCTGCTAGGGAACCTGAAATTATTGACTTGTGTAACTTCTTAAACGAGATGGGAGCTAAGATTTCTGGTGCTGGAACTAGTGTTATAGAGATCGAAGGCGTGGATCCAACAAGCTTTAAGGGATGCACTCACAAGACTTGTGGAGACAGGATTGAAGCTGGTACATATCTTGTTGGAGGTGCTGCTACAGGTGGTCCTTTGACCGTTGAAGGCATTGACCCATCCTATTTAAAGACTGCTATTCGCAAGTTGCGAGACATGGGTGTAGAAGTCGAGGTCGGGGAAGATTTTATTACTGTTAAACGTGACGTTTCAAAGCCCCTTCGTCCTGTTCAGGTTCAAACATTGCCACATCCAGGTTTTCCAACAGATTTACAAGCGCAATTTATGCTTTTAGCCTGCTATGCAGACGGAATTTCAATAATTACAGAGAATGTTTTTGAAAACAGGTTTATGTTTGCATCTGAAATCATGAGAATGGGTGCAAATATAAGGCTAGAAGAGCATCATGCGGTCGTAGAAGGCCCTGTTAGCTTGCAGGGGGCTCCAGTGTCTTCGACAGACCTAAGAGCCGGTGCTTCGCTTGTTTTGGCGGGAATTATGGCCCAGGGAACAACCACTGTTACAGAGGTTGGCCACATCGATAGGGGATATGAAGACTTCGTTAACAAATTGTGCCATCTAGGTGCGAAAATAGAACGAAAAAATCTTTAAAAATCACTAATTTTTTGGAAATTTAATCAATTATTTTGTTATAATCTAAATGTTGCGTTAAACGCACATATTGGCAGGTAGAAACCTACTAAATATTGTGTTTTTAGGCAATTTTTTAAGGCCAAAAAAGTAATATAAAGGAGGAAAATTGGCTGATCAAGAATCTAAGCATTATACTGGCGAAGACATTCAAGTTTTAGAGGGTTTAGAGGCGGTTCGTAAGCGTCCTGGCATGTATATTGGCTCTACTGGGCCAAGGGGTCTACATCACCTTGTATATGAGGTTGTAGATAATGCTGTGGACGAAGCACTTGCAGGTTTTTGTGAGAATATTGACGTAACCATCCATAAGGACAATTCTATTACTGTTGTTGATGATGGTCGTGGTATTCCGGTTGACATTCATCCGAAGGAAAAAATTCCAACCGTTGAAGTTGTTTTAACTATTTTGCATGCTGGTGGTAAATTTGGTGGCGAAGGCTACAAGGTTTCTGGTGGCCTGCATGGTGTTGGTGTATCAGTTGTAAACGCACTTTCATCTAAATTAGTTGCTGAGGTTTCGCGTGATGGTAAAAAATACACCATGGAATGCGAAAGAGGTAAAACAACTCAAAAACTAAAGGAAGTTGGTAAAGCAGATAAATCTGGAACTGTTATTACTTTTTGGCCAGACCCAGAAGTATTTACAGAAACTACAGTTTATGATTATGACACTCTTGCAACTCGTTTCCGCGAGATGGCTTTCTTAAACAAGGGTTTGAAGCTTCATCTTTTGGATGAGAGAGACGGAAAAGAGCAAACTTTTTGTTACGAAGGCGGAATTGTAGATTATGTAGAGTTCTTGACTAAGGGCAAAGAGTCCCTAAACAAGCCTATTTATTTCACTGCCGAGAATGCCGATGGCACAGTCGAAATTGCGATGCAGTGGACTTCGAGCTTTTCATCAAATAGTGTTTTGGCTTTTGCTAATAATATTAATACTCACGAGGGTGGTACTCATTTAGACGGTTTCAAACAGGCCTTAACTCGTGTAATAAATAATTATGCTAGAAACAAGGGAATTCTTAAGGAAAAAGACAGCAACCTTTCTGGTGACGATTGCCGTGAAGGTTTAAGTGCTGTAATTTCTGTCAAGCTTCATGACCCACAGTTTGAGGGTCAAACCAAAACAAAGCTTGGTAATACAGAAATCAGACCTCTTGTTCAAAATGCTGTAAGCGATAAGCTTGCAAGTTATTTGGAAGAGAATCCTTCTCCTGCAAAGAAGATCGTATCTAAAGCTTCGCAAGCCTTGAAAGCTCGCGAGGCTGCAAGAAAGGCACGTGAGGCAACAAGGCGCAAAGGTGTTTTGGACTCGCTAAGTTTGCCTGGAAAGTTGGCAGATTGTTCAAGTCGCGAAGCTGAGAAAAGCGAGATATTCATTGTTGAGGGTGATAGTGCGGGTGGTTCTGCAAAGCAAGCACGTGACCGTCAATTTCAGGCTATCATGCCACTTCGTGGTAAGATTTTAAATGTAGAGCGTGCTGGGCTTTCGAGGTCTTTATCAAGCGAGACAATTTCTTCGTTGATTACAGCAATTGGAACTGGAATTGGTGAAGATTTTGATGCGGATAAGACACGTTACCACAGGATTATCATTATGACTGATGCTGATGTTGATGGTGCGCACATTCGTACATTGCTTCTCACATTTTTCTATAGATATATGCCTGAACTTATTCAGCGCGGTTACATTTATATTGCACAGCCTCCAATCTTTGGTTTGAAAAAGAAGAACACAAAAAGCACGAAGGTTGAGCGATATATTTATGACGAAAATGCGCTTAGTGATACTTTGGCGGAGTATGACGATGGTTCAAAGTTTGATGTTCAGCGATACAAGGGTCTTGGTGAGATGGACCCAGAGCAGCTGTGGGAGACAACCATGGCTCCAGACCAGCGTACGCTTTTGCAGGTTACAATCGATGATGCTGCAGAGGCTGAGCGTGTTGTTAGTGAATTAATGGGTGATGCTGTTGAGCCTCGTAAAGAGTTTATTCAATCGCATGCCCGTGATGTTAGATTCTTGGATATTTAGGATATGGTGATATAAATGGCAGATGAAAAAAATCTAAACGAAGAACCTAAAGAAGAAAAAGAAGAAAAGGCTGAAGAAAAAGCCGAAGAAAAAGCTACCACTGAGGAGCAAAAGGCTCAACAAATGATGATTGATATGCCTGATGCTCATGGTGCTGTTGTTGAGGCTAATGGTGGTGAAGGTACAACTGTTCGCGCAGCTTTTCTTGGTAAAGAAATGCAAACAAGCTTTTTGGAATATGCGATGAGCGTTATTGTTGCTCGTGCTTTGCCAGATGTTCGCGATGGTCTAAAGCCAGTTCATAGACGTATTTTGTACGCGATGGAAGATGCTGGTTTTACACCTAATAAACCTCATATGAAAAGTGCCCGTACAGTTGGTGACGTAATTGGTAAATATCACCCTCATGGTGATGTTGCTGTTTATGACACAATGGTACGTCTTGCCCAACCATTTAGTATGCGTGTACCTTTGGTAGATGGTCACGGTAACTTCGGCTCTATTGATGGTGATAGTCCTGCTGCTATGCGTTATACAGAGGCTCGCTTGGATAAAGCCGCAATGGAAATGCTCCGTGATTTAGATAAGGACACTGTAGATTTTGTTCCTAACTATGACGAAAGCTTGGAAGAGCCAGTTGTTTTGCCGGCTCGTTTCCCGAACTTGCTTGTTAATGGTTCAAATGGTATTGCTGTTGGTATGGCCACAAACATTCCTCCTCATAATTTGGGAGAGACAATTGATGCTGTATCGCTTTTGCTTGATAACCCAGATGCATCAATTCAAGAATTAATGAAGGTTATGCCTGGTCCAGATTTCCCAACTGGTGGTCAAATCATGGGCAAAAAGGGCATACTAGATTATTATGAAACCGGTCGTGGCTCTTTGCAAATTCGCGCTAAGTGTGAAGTTGAAGAGCGAAAAGGTGGCAAGAGTGCCATTGTTGTTAAGGAAATTCCTTATCAGGTTAACCGTCAGCGTTTGTTGGAAAAGCTTGGTGAGCTTGTTCGCGATAAGAAGCTTCCGGAAATTGCCAACATTCACGATGGTGCTGACAGGCATGGCATTGATATTATCATTGAGCTTAAGAGCTCTGCAGTTCCTGAGGTTGTTCTTAACAAATTATATAAGCAAACTCAAATGCAAGTTTCTTTTGGTGTTATTATGCTTGCTTTGGTTGATGGCGTTCCAAAAATTTTGCCTTTGAAAGATATGTTGGGCCACTACATCGATCATCAAAAAGAGGTCATCACACGTCGTACTAAATTTGAGCTTGATAAGGCCGAAAAGCGTGCTCATATTTTAGAGGGTTATGTAATTGCACTTGATAATATCGATGAGGTTATCAAGATTATTCGCGGTTCTCAAACAGATAAAGAGGCTGCAGAAAAATTAACAGAGAAGTTTGGCCTATCGAAGGCTCAGACCGATGCCATCTTGGAGATGAAACTTCGTCGATTGACAGGTCTGGAACGTGACAAGATTGAAGAAGAACTCAAAGAGCTCAAAGAACTCATCGCTTATTTGAAGCAAGTTTTGGAAGATGAGAGTCTTGTTCGAAAGATCATTAAAGAAGAAATGGCAGAGATTAAAGATAAATATTCTAAAGATCGTGCAACTGAACTTTGTGACGATGCCAAGGATATTAATGTTGAAGATCTAATCGCTGAAGAAGACATGGTAATTACCATGACTAACAGCGGTTATATTAAGCGTATGCCAATTTCATCTTATAGAAACCAGAAGCGTGGTGGTAAAGGCTTGCAAGCTGCAAACCTTAAAGAAGATGACTTCGTAACAGATATCTTTGTTGCAAGTACTCACGCTTACATGCTTTTCTTTAGTAATAGCGGAAAAGTATATCGCAAAAAAGTATATGAAATTCCAGAGAGCTCTCGAACAGCTCGCGGAACGGCAATTGTTAACTTACTAAATTATGCTCCTGGCGAGACGACTGCAGCAATTATCGCTGTTAAAGATTACGCCAAGGATGAATGCTTAATGTTTGCTACCGAATCTGGAATGTGCAAAAAAACTGAGCTTGCTTTATATGACACAAACAGAGCTAATGGCCTAATTGCCATCAAGCTTAAAGAGCATGACCGTTTGGTTGATGTTCAACGTGTTAAGAAAGATGACCGTGTAATTATGGTTTCATCCGAGGGCAAGTCAATTATGTGAAACGAAGAACAAGCACGTCCAACTGGCCGTGGATCTATGGGTGTTAAAGGTATGAACTTACCAGGAGACGCTAAACTTCTAGGTATGAATGTTTGCCAAGATGGAGCTGAGCTTCTTGTTGTTACCGAAAATGGTTATGGTAAACGCACACCTCTTAGCGATTACCCAGATCAAAACCGTGGTGGTAAGGGTGTATTTACAATTAAGATGACCGAGAAAAAAGGTCGCTTAGCTGTAATGAAAGTTGTTAAACCAGATGATGAGGTTATGCTAATTTCTCAAAATGGTATTTTGGTTCGTACTCAAATTTCTGGAATTTCGCAACTTGGAAGGGCCACACAAGGTGTTCGTATCATGAATGTTGGTGAATCTGACAAGGTTTGTGCTGTTTCAAAAATTGCTAGTGAGGAAGAAGAAGAACCAGAGACTTTAGTATAGCCTGTGGAAAATGATGTAAAACATTTTATTGACGAAAAACAGAGCTCTTTTAAAGTCGCCTGTAAAAATGTTTGGCATGTTTTTAAAAGAGATTTAAAAAGAATATTTTCAAAGCCTCTACTTATATTTGTATTTGTAGGGGCTCTTCTTTTGCCATGTTTATATGCGTGGTTAACAGTTTGAGCTAACTGAGATCCTTATGGCAATACTGGAAATTTAAAAGTTGCACTTGTTAATG
>JAZUHG010000003.1:0-15545 GCA_045641605.1 Phoenicibacter sp.
TACCACAATGGCAAAAAAAATCAAAAAAATTAAAATTTTTTTGCACATACATCGTTTTATAGTGTAATATACGCAACAGTGTAAGATTCATGAATTTTTATAGCAATTGGAGGGTATTATGCCTAATCTTAAAGGTCAAGAAAGACTTGCAGTAATCAAAGTTGTAGGCGTTGGCGGTGGCGGTACAAATGCAATAAACCGCATGGTTGAGGCCAATGTTCGTGGTGTTGAATTTATCGCTGTAAACACTGACAGGCAAGCATTATATATGTCAAATGCTGATAAAGTTATTCATATTGGTGAAGAGCTTACTCGCGGTCTTGGTGCTGGTGCAAACCCAGAAATTGGTTGTCAAGCTGCTGAAGAAAGCCGCGCAGAAATTAGAGACGCTTTGGCAGAAGCCGACATGGTATTTATTACAGCTGGCGAAGGTGGTGGAACTGGAACTGGAGCTGCTCCTATCGTTGCAGAAATTGCACGTGAGGAAATTGGCGCATTAACAGTTGGTGTTGTTACAAAACCATTCGCTTTTGAAGGCAGACTTCGTAAAAGCCAAGCTGAACAGGGCATAGACCTTCTTGAGCAAAAAGTTGATACATTAATTGTAATTCCTAACGACCGTCTATTAGAGATTGTCGAGAAAAAGACAAGCATGGTAGATGCATTTAGAATTGCTGATGATACACTTCGTCAAGGTATCCAGGGTGTTACAGACCTTATTACAATTCCTGGTTTGATCAACCTTGACTTCGCAGACATTCGCACTGTTATGAAAGATGCTGGTACAGCAATGATGGGTATTGGTATTGCTTCTGGTGAAAACAGAGCGATGGAAGCTGCACAACAAGCTACAAATTCCAGCTTACTTGAAACCTCTATTAGTGGTGCTACACGTGTTCTTTTCTCCATTGCTGGTGGCCCAGATCTTACACTTACAGAGGTTGACGAAGCTGCTAAAACTGTTGAATCTTGTGCTGATGAGAATGCAAACATCATTTATGGTCAAATTATTGATGAAAATCTAGATGACAGTGTTCGCATCACAGTTATTGCAACTGGCTTTACTGGTACACCAAGAAGAACACAGACTGTTATTGATTCTGCTTCTTCTAGTGACCCATATAAAGCCCCTGCTCTAAATACTGAAGAGCCAGATTCTAAAGTAAAAGACGAAGAATATATTCCTGATTTCTTGAAACGCGAAGAATAGTTTTGAGGAACCATGCCAGACGAGTATCTAGAAGGTAAAAGACCTGAACAGAGTTTTGATGATTCCATCGATCCTAGAGATACTTACGGCGACCGCTTCCAGGTTAAATCAAGAACTGTAGGTTCTAGTACACCTAGATCTGCAGTTATTGCTGGCAAGAGGCATATTCGCAATTCTGAAAAGATTTTTTCTAAGCGCACACAACGTGAAGATCGTGGTGGAAGCGTTAATATTAAAAACATTAATATTTCAAAAGAGACAAAGCTTGTAGAACCCGAAAAGAAGGAAGATGGGGCTTCGGAGCTTCGTTCTTCTGGTCTGGACTCTTTATTTTCTTCTACTACTGGCGATAAAACTGAAAAGCCAGCTAATAATAAGGAAAGCACTCCAAAGAGCTCTGCAAAAAAGAAGGTTAATTCTGAGGAAAATAGTCAAACTGCAAGCAGAAAACTCAAGGTAATTAAGCCTGTTAGCTATAACTCTGCTGCTAGTGAGATTAGTACAGCGCTTAAGAGTGGTGCTGCTGTTGTTTTGTGTTTAAAGAATACTGCCGAAGAGACATCCAAGCGACTTTTGGACTTTGCCTTCGGTGCTGCAAGTATTTGTGGTGCTCAAGTCAGCATCGAGGCCGATAGAACCTATGCTCTAACAATTGGGGCGGGGCTTTCGCAACGTGAAAAATTACTTTGCGTTAAGGAAGGCGTTGCGCTAAAGGTCGAAAATTAATTGTGCTTTATTTGCCTGATTATGTATAATAGGCAAATCGCATCATAATAGTAAAGAAGGGAAAAATTATGGCTATTACATCGAGTGATATTGACAATCAAAGCTTTTCTGTAGAACGAAAAGGCTACAGTATCGAGGAAGTTGATATCTTTTTAGAGACTGTTTCTAAAGAGGTTGGTCTTCTAAATGAGAAGATTGAGACTTTGCAAAAAGGCGCTGCTGATGCTGCTAATAACTCAACTTCTAATGAGAAAGTTGCAGAGCTAAATGCTACCATCGCAACTCAAAAAGCAGAGATTGAAAGATTAAAGAAGGAAGTTAAGGAAAATATTAACGATGGCAAGGCAATTTCTGAGGCACTAATTGTTGCTCAACGTCAAGCTGAAAAAATTGTTGCTGAGGCTAATGATAAATCTGCAAAGATTATTAAAGACGCAAATGATAAGGCTGATTACATCGAAAAAGATGCTGATGCTCAAAAGAAAAAGGTCATGGCAGAGATTGACAAACTTGAAAAAGAGCAGTTGGCTACACGCAAAGAATACCAAGTTATGCTTCGCGACATCATCACAGCTATGGACAAAAGGCTTTCGCAGTCTGAAGGAATTTCTGCAAAGAAATCTCCTGCTGCAACTGGATCTACAAAACCTGCACCAAGCTCAACTTCAAAGAGCAACCCTGTTAAACCAGCTAGCCCTTCTAAAACTGGCGAGACAAAAGCTGCACCTGTTAAGCCAGAACCTCAAAAAGATTTCTCGGGCTTTGGCGATACAGATTTTGATGATGACAAGATCGACTAATTGTCAAACCCTTCAAAAAATATAATTAATGTTCACGTCACGCCCAAAAGTGGGCGTGATGTTTTATGTGGTTGCGAGCCAGATTTATCTGGATCGCCACAACTTAAAATTAAGGTGACCGCTGCTCCTGATGGCGGTAAAGCTAATATCGCTGTGTGTAATCTCATCGCTAAAAGCATCAAGGTGGGCAAGAGTTTCGTTACGGTTAAACGTGGTCATAAGTCTCGCTATAAGCAAATTCAGATTGAGTGTGATGAAGCAAAGTTTAGTGATTGGATAAAAAGCCTACTCTAGATACATTTTTCGAAGCTTTTCTATTTTCTTCTTGTCAACCTTAAGAACATCTTTTAAAAACTTATCAATACCGCCGAAGTTCTGGTCAACAGATTTATACCAGCTTTCCAAGAAACTTTCTCTCACACCATAAAAAACGCGGAAGGCATTGGTCATGTCTTTGTTTTTAAGTTCTTCGAGGTATTTATTGGTTAGCATGTTGTCTTTCATGATGTCTTCGTCAGATACCCCCAAGGCATGTTCTATCAGGACAGCAGCAATTCCTGCACGGTCTTTACCCAAGCTACAATGCCAAAGAGTTGCACCTTTTTTGGTATTTAGCAGCACTTCGAAGAATTGAGCGTATGCTTTTTGAAGATTTTCTGCACTTGGCATTTGCTCATAAAAATTTTCGATAATCTCTACGGCCATTTCTTCGGTGAGTTTATTTGCATTTTTCATTAATAGATAATTTGACTTTTTGTCACGGGTAACAATTTCTTGAGATGTGTCATATGACTTTAAAAAATGGTATTTAATATCTGGGAATTTGTCGATTGGGTGAGGGTCTTCGGCTCGTTCTGTTTCTGTCCTGAAGTCAACTACGTTTACTACCTCAAGTTTTTCTTCGATGGTTTTAATGTCTTTTTCGCTTGCATTCCATAATTTCGAAGATCTGATTAGTCTTTTGGCTTTTATTTTTTTGCCATCGGCAGCACTCATACCACCAAGGTCGCGAACGTTTTTGATATTTTCTAGTTTAATAATCATAGTTCTGGCGGAGAGGTGGGGATTCGAACCCCAGTTACCACTTGCGCGGCAAAACGGTTTTCGAGACCGCCGCTTTCGACCACTCAGCCACCTCTCCATGTCGACTTAGCGACAAGTAATTTTAACACTAAACCCTTTGGGTACGGAGTGTTTTAATAAAATTTATTTATATTATGTATAGGAAAAGACAGCGAGAAATAATTATATCCGGCAGATTTGCCCGCCTTTTTGACGAAGTGTGCTTTGCACATGAGTTAAAAAATAAGGGTGAAGATGCCGGATAGAATTATTTCGGAGCGAAAGGACGATGCGAAGGCCGTTAGGCCAAGCATCATAGATGGCGGAGAGATGGGGATTCGAACCCCAGATACCCTTTTGGGGCATACACGATTTCCAATCGTGCTCCTTCGGCCAGCTCGGACATCTCTCCAAAAAATAGGCCTGCGCTCTAAAAACGCAGGCCTTGTATTATAGCTTAAAGAATTTTATTTGCTATTAAAATCCAAAAAAGTATTTCCAAAAGTCGTACATATCCTGGTTATTGAAGTTGTTGCTATTGTTGTTTTGCTGCTTTTGTGTGCTTTGGCCTTCGTCAGATCCCAACACGCAAGCAAATGTCATTTCTTCGCCAGCTCTGTTAATTGTTAATGTGACTGTGTCCCCAGGGTTGTGTTTACGAACAGATAACAAAAGATCGCTTGTTGTAGATATTTTGTCGTCTTCGCATTTTGTTACGATGTCACCAACTTTTAAGCCAGCCCTATCTGCCGATCCACCACTTGTCACGCCAGATACATATGCGCCTTCGGAAACATTTCAGCCATATTGTTTGGCATTTTGAGAAGTAACGTTTGTCATTGAAATTCCAAGGAATGCATGAGACGGAGTCTTACCATCGATAATTTGCTTCGACAAATCAACAGCATAATTGACGGGAATTGCAAATCCAACACCAGAGTAATTTCCAGAATCAGATTCGATTAGAGCATTAATGCCAAGCAGCCTTCCGTTTTTGTCAACCAATGCACCACCGCTGTTACCAGGGTTAATTGCAGCATCGGTCTGAATTAGGTTAGGATAAATTTTATTTGTGCCATCGGTTTGCGAAGAAACAACCTGGCTACGTGAAGTTGCAGAAACAATTCCAGTGGCAACGGATTGCTCCAAACCAAATGGGCTACCAATTGACATTACCCAAGCACCAACTTTAACTTGGTCGCTATCTGCAAGTTCAAATGGTGTAAGCCCGTTAGCGTTTTTAAGTTTTACTACAGCGATATCTGAGCTTGAGTCTTCGCCGACTTTGTCAGCTTCGTATTCTTGACCGTTTGCGGTAACTTTGATTTGAGCTGCACTGTCAATTACGTGCTGGTTGGTAATTACATAACCATCTTGAGTCAAAATTACACCGCTGCCTAACGAAGACAAGGTAAGACTTCCTTTCGAATTTGTATAAACATTAATCGCTACTACGCTTGGCAAGCATTTATTTGCCACGGCTTCGGCGAGGTTTTCTGACTCATCGGCACTATCGATTGTGATGCTGCTTGTAGATCCTAGAGTTACTCTTTTTGAGCAACTGTTAATTACAAAGAAACATACAAGTACCAAAATGCAGGCGAGCAGAGCACCCAAAAAGCCATACAAAAACATTTTGCGATTAGGGTCGTTCTTAGTAATCTTTTCGATTATCAGGTCTTTTTTGTTCTTTTTAGGGCCACTTGAATACATGCCATTAGTATTAAAAGTAACCTTGGTTCCACCCGAAAAAGCTGATTTCTTATCTTCCATTATTTCTCCTTTGTCAATTACATTTTAGCATTTTAATAAATAAGTTTAAACGAAAGTTAAACAGATATTTAATATTCTATTTATAAGCCTTCGATAAACTACAGAGAATAATGTTATAATTGACGTTTTGGAGATAGATATGGCTGAAGAAACATTAGGACAACACGGCACAGTACAAGAACCTAAAAAGAAGAAAAAAGGATTTCTCTTTTGGGCGTCTTTAGTTGTTATGATTACAGCATTAATTGCTTTGGGTGTTATTGGGCTGGGCTATCTTGAAGGTTGTATGATGTATAAAGACATTTCTGATGACGCCTTCGATAAAAATACTATGACAGTTGATTGGGATAAGCTTTTGGCTATTAACCCAGAGACTGTTGGCTGGGTTTACATCCCGGACACTAATGTTAATTATCCTGTTGTTCACACAACAAACAATGAGAAATATTTAACCACTAATTTCCGTGGTTATAATTCCTATATTTCATGGGGCGCTATTTTTATGGATTGCAACAACAAGCATGATTGCAGCGACCAAAACATTGTTACATATGGTCATAACATGAATGACGGTTCTATGTATCAGCTCTTTAGAGAAATGGCAGATTCAAATGTGTTTAATGCCCACAGGGATATTTACTTCTTGACACCTGCTGGCAATTACACTTTAAAGTCTTTTGCACTATGCCATGTTGCTGCAACAGAAAAAATTATTATGACAAATTTTGGAGCTGATACAAATAGGATAAATTACATTAACGACAAAATTAACAGATGTGTTGTTAGTGTGGATGGTTCTATTCCAGACCCTGCCAAAATGTCTAAGATTTTCACATTCTCTACTTGCGATAATACTGCAAGAAATTACAGATACATGTGCTTTGCATATGTTGTTGAGTCAACTGTTGATGGTGTTGTGGGTGCAGACCAGCAATAATTTATGAAATTTCTTAAAAACAACATTCAAAAGATTTTTATTGGGATTATTATAATTATTGTTTTGGCTGTTGTTCTGCTTAGGGGAGATTCGCTTAAAGAACTTTTGGAAACCATGAAGGGCGCAACGCCAATTCCTATAATTTTGGCAGTTTGTACCCAACTTGCTAAATATTTTGCTCAAAGTTTTGCTTATTCTTTTAGTTTTAGAGCTGTTGGTGAAAAGATGCGTGCAAGAGAAACACTCCCATTGGTTTTTGGAACTTTCTTTATGAACACAATAGCTCCTTCTATGAATTTAGCTGGTACAACTTTGGTTGTTGATGATGCCCGAAGACGAGGTATTGACCCTGGTAAATCTACTTCGGCGGCCTTGTTAATGCAAATTACTATTGATGGCGCATTTATGACCGTCATGATTGGAGCCTTTATTTTGCTTTTGTGTACAGTTGGTCTTAATCCTTTGTGGATTTTGATGGGTGCTGTTGTTGTGTGTTTGGTTCTTACTATGATTGGTCTTTTGGCTATGGGTAAGATTAATCCAGATTTGCTTCATAAGATTCTAGGCAAGGTCGAAGATCTTATTAATAGGTTATCTGTAAAGATTCGCAAAAAGCCTGTGAAGCCATGGGCAAAGGGGATTGTTGAGAATTTCTCTGACGCTTCTAACCTTGTTGGAAAAAATATGAATTGGGTTTTTGCGGCTTATGGATGCAGTTTGTTTGCCAGCATTTGTGAGCTAAGTTGCTTCGCTTTGTGCGGTATTGGATTTGAGATTTTTGCTCCAGAGCCTTTGATTTGTGGTTATGTTGTTGCAACTTTGTTTGCGATGATATCCATCACACCTCAAGGTGTTGGAGTTGTTGAAGCTATGGTTGTTGTGGCCTTTACAGCCTATGAGCAAAATGCTGCAGCGGCTACTGCTACAGCTTTGGTATACCGCGGCATCGTCTTTTGGATGCCGTTTATTATCGGTGCTATTCTAATGACTCAGATCAAAGCCTTCAAAGATTCCTCGAAGAAGGGCGTTAAAGAGGCCGCTGAGCGTCAAGAAAAGATTGATGATAAGCTTGAATATGATTTTCGAAATACTATTGATGAGATGAGAGACGAGCAAATCGAGCAAAAATACAAAGACAAAATTATTCAAGATGCTCAAGAGATTCATTTGGACCAATAATGTATAAGCCCAAAAAAGTAATCCTAATTCCATTTACTAAGGCTGACGGAGATAATAATTTGCGCTTTGAGGCGAAGTTCTTCTACCAAGAATATTTTCAGGATGCAGAAGAGTTGCAAATTGTTGGCAATGGACTTACTGGGAAACTTTTCATTAAAGATGAGCTTGCGATGTATATAATCGGCGAAGGCAAGGTAAGCTGCGCCATGACAACTTCGGCTCTTTTATGCAATAGCGATTTTGATTTTAGCGACACAATATTTATTTTGTGTGGCTGCTGTGGCAGTGCATACGGAAAAGGAGTTCCTGGGGATGTATATGTAGTTGAAGATACTGTTGATATCGATTTGGGTTACCGTATTGACTCGCGCGATAACAACAATGGCAAAACTTGGTACCCAAACCCAGCCCTTGATGATACGGCGCATGTTGAGCTTAATAAGAAGCTAGCTAACGATGTTTACGAGCTTATAAAAGACGAGCCAGTTAGCAACAATGATTTTGTTGATAGATTAATGAAGGAGTCATTTAACAACGAAGGGTGGGCAACCCGCAAGCCGGAAATTCTTAAGGCGACTTCGGTGACTTCAGATTCTTATTGGAAAAGTAAGCACCTAAGCGAATCTGCGCAAGAAATTTGCGAGTATTATAAATGCAAGCAAGCTTATATGGCTACTCAGATGGAGGATGCCTCTATAGCTTTGGTATTTAAGAAGTTCAACATGCTGGACAAGCTTATTGTGCTTCGTTATTCTGTGAACATGGATGTTTTTATGGCAGGTCAAAACGCTCAATTGATGTGGAGTGAAGGGAAGTCGTGACATGATGGCGAAGATTTAGACGGCTTCGAAGATCTGTTTACTGTTGTTGCGAAGAACGCAACGAATATAGTTAGCAAGATTATTCTTGGATAATAGCATTTCTTAATTTATGATTTTTTGCTGTATCTTTCATTTTTTCTACTATTGCAAAATATTGATACTATTGTAGCTAATATACCTGTTAGAAGTAGGCAAAATGCGCAAGCATAATAATTTTCAAAGCTATTGTTAAGGATGAGTTGTGTGAGTGAAGTGCCCAGTACTTGACCTAGGCTGAAAGCTGCCATTCCAATTCCTATACCGATGGAGTGGTAACGCGGTTCTAAGATTTCGAAGACTGCATTCGCAGAGACAGCCGGCGCTCCAAGCCCGATGCCTAATAAAACTTGTCCAAGAATAAATAAAGGACCGTTGCATGTAAACATCAAAAATGCTCCTGGTCCCATACGCGCACATCCAATTAAGTATACATATTTATATGTTTTAAACTTATCACAAAAATAACCAAATAGCAGGGAAGAGGCTATAGAAATTATCATTGTTAGAGAAGTTAGGATTCCAGACAATGAGCTACTCATATCAAAGCGCATTTGTAAAATACTTGGCACGTAATTGAGGATTCCAGCCTGAATTACAGAGATTGCTACAAATGAAATTAAGAACAATACAAAATTTTTAATCGAAGATTTATTAGTGGTTTTTGATTTTACTTTAGCGTCAGAGGCTTTGTCTTCGGTGCCGCTTTGAACGCTTCACTTCTTAATTGTAAGTAGCATTATTATTGACGTAATTATCACAAGGACACAAAATATTGTTCACGTGATTGTCAGATTAAAAGTTTCGACGAAGATTGGGGTTAAGGCTTCGCCAATAAAGCAGGCGAAAGGCACGCGGATTGCCCATATACCCATAATTTTACCAATATGCTTGTCCTTAACGATCCTTTGTATGATGACAGGTATGCATACGCTTGAGAAAATGTAGCAAGTACCTTCAAGTATTCGGCTAAATAATAGCAATTCAACGTTGTGGGTACCAACGATGAAAGACAGTGCACCAATTACTGAACCTAAAATAGACATGGCAATTCCAATAACCAACAGCTTTATGTAACCCAATTTTCTGCTAAGCCATCCTGCAGGAATTGCTAGGACTAGCGCTACGGTCGAGTAACTTGTCATAAGCCATGATGCTTGCATGGGCTCAATTGTGAGATACGAGCATATCGTTGCGTAGATAGACGGAATTTTGTACATATTAATGGAGTCGCAAACGCCAAAAAGGAGTATGGCCGCGGCAACTAGAAAGTATTTTAATAAACTTTTTTTACTCATATTTACGAACACAGCGGCATATGATAACAAATAATGAATAGATTTTGAATATGATGTTTTAAAACCCCTGCAGGTATTTTAAAAAAGTTATAAAAAGTTTATAAAAAAACTTGACAAACACACACTAAGGTTTTATAATGCGCACAACGCAGACATAAAACTGCGTTATATTTTTGGTAATAATAAAAATGTATATAAAAAGGAGATGATGAAAATGGCAAAAATTTTAGGAATCGATTTAGGAACAACAAACTCTGCGATGGCCGTTATGGAAGGAAGTGAACCAGAAATTTTGGTTAACTCCGAAGGCGACCGCACTACACCTAGTGTTGAGGGTTTCAGAAAGGATGGGGAACGTGTTGTTGGTAAAGCTGCAAAGAACCAAGCAGTTACAAATCCAGAGAACACTGTTTCTTCTGTAAAGCGTTTCATCGGCCGTTCCTTCGATGAGACAAAAGAAGAGCAAAAGACGGTTGCTTATAAAGTTAAGAGTGGTAAGGATGGTCGTGCTGTTGTAGACATCGATGGCAAGGACTATACTCCTGAAGAAGTAAGCGCTATGGTTTTGCAAAAAATGAAGGCTGATGCTGAAAAGCAAACAGGTGAGACAATTTCTCATGCTGTAATTACAGTTCCTGCTTACTTTAATGATGCTCAACGTCAAGCTACAAAAGATGCTGGTAAGATTGCTGGTTTGGAAGTTGACAGAATTATCAATGAACCTACAGCAGCAGCACTTGCTTACGGTCTTGACAAGAGCGACAAAGAAGAGAAGGTCCTCGTCTTCGATCTTGGTGGTGGTACGTTTGACGTATCCATTCTTGAGTTGGGCGATGGGGTCTTCGAAGTTGCATCAACCGCTGGTGATAACCACTTAGGTGGTGATGACTGGGATCAACGCGTTATTGATTGGATGGCCGACAAGTTTAAGGCTGACAATAATATTGATCTTCGCGAAGACAAGATGGCTCTTCAACGTTTGAAGGAAGCTGCTGAAAAAGCTAAGATGGAGCTTTCCAACACTACTCAAACAAACATTAACTTACCATTTATTACGGCTGATGATAGTGGTCCGAAGCACCTTGATTTCACTTTAACTCGTACAGAGTTTGAAAAGATTACTTCGGATTTACTTGACCGTTGTAAGAAACCAGTTGAGCAAGCTCTAAAAGATGCTGGCTTAAAGACTGGTGAGGTTGACGAAGTTATTTTGGTTGGTGGATCTACACGTATGCCAGCTGTTCAAGACTTGGTTAAGAAGATGACTGGTAAGGATCCTAACATGACCGTTAACCCAGACGAGGTTGTTGCTATGGGTGCTGCTGTTCAAGGTGGTGTTTTGACAGGTGATGTTAAGGGCATCTTATTATTGGATGTTACTCCTTTGTCTTTAGGTGTTGAGACACTTGGTGGTGTTATGACTCGCATGATTGAGCGCAACACTACAATTCCTGCAAAGAAGACAGAGATCTATTCAACTGCTGCAGATAATCAAACAAGCGTTGAGATTCATGTTCTTCAAGGTGAGCGTCCAATGGCTGCGGCTAATAAGACTCTTGGTCGTTTCCAATTAACTGGAATTCCAAGTGCCCCTCGTGGTGTACCTCAAATTGAGGTTACTTTCGACATCGATGCAAATGGTATCGTTAATGTATCTGCTAAAGACCTTGGTACTGGTACCGAGCAAAACATCACAATTAGTGGTTCAACTGCTCTTAGCGACGAAGAGGTCGATCGCATGGTTAAAGATGCCGAGACTCATGCTGAGGAAGATAAGAAGCACAAAGAAGAAGTTGAGGTTCGCAATAATGCCGAAAGCTTAGTTGCCGCTACTGAGAAATCTATTCAAGAGCTAGGTGACAAAGTTCCGGAGGACACTAAAAAGGCTGCAACTGATGCTGCTGAAAAAACTAAGAAAGCTTTGGAAGGCGATGACCTTGAAGAAGTTAAGAAGTGCATGGAAGAGCTACAGCAAGCTGGTTATAAGATTGCAGAAATTGCTTATAGCCAGGCTAATACTGCGGGTGCCGAAGGCGCTGCTGCAGGAGCTGATGCTAATGCTGGAGCTGCTAAAGAAAACGAAGACGGAACAATTGAAGCTGACTATGAAGTAGTTGATGAAGATGCTGGCAAAAAGGAAGATAAGAAAGAAGACAAAAAAGAAGACAAGAAAGACGACAAGAAATCAACTAAGAAAGATTCCAAATAATCTAGATTAATAGAAAGGAATCATCATGGCAGAGAAAAAGAAAAAGAATGCGGGAACGGAGGCGAAGGCCTCCGCTTCTGCTAAGAAAAAACAGAGCGCTAAGCAAACAAAGAAAAACGATAAAGAGTGGTTAGAAGAAGAGCTTAAGGACGACAAAGTTGATGAAAATGATTCGGATGCTCTTATGAAACAGGCTGCTGAGCAACTTGAAAAGTTGCAAGCAGAAGTAAAAGAGTGGAAGGATAATTATCTTCGTCTTCATGCAGAATGGGATACCTATCGCAGACGTACTGCAGAGCAGCGTGAGGCCGATAAAGCAACTGCTGGTGAAGGCTTGGTCACAGATTTGTTGCCTGTGTTGGATGACTTTGAGAGATCTATAACTTTCGCAAAAGAAAATGGTGAAAAAGGTCTTATCGAAGGTGTTGAGGCTGTACATTCGAAGCTAATTGATACATTAAAAAAGAATGGTGCAGAAGTAATTGAGCCTGAGGCTGGTGCTGAGTTTAATGCAATTGAGCATCAGGCTGTTGCAACTGTTGAAGATAAAGAAAAGTTTGATGAGAGCATTGCTGGAGTTATGCAAAAGGGTTATAAGATGGGTAACAAAGTTATTCGTCCTGCAATGGTTAGCGTAACTACTGGTGGTAAAAAGCGTCCAAAAGCCGAAGAAGAAACCGAAGAGAAGAACGAAGACGTAAACGAAGCATAATGGAAGGAGGGACGTTATGGCAAACACACCAGATTATTACAAAACGCTTGGCGTCTCTAAGGATGCTAGTGAAGCGGAAATAAAGAAAGCTTTTAGGAAGCTCGCTCAAAAGCATCATCCAGATGCTGGCGGTGACGAAGAAAAGTTTAAAGAAATAAATGAAGCTTACGAAGTCTTAAGCGACCCTAAGAAAAAGCAAGTATATGACCAGTTTGGTGCTGTAGGTGCTGGTGGTATGCCAGGAGGAAATCCTTTTGGTGGTGCTGCTGGTAATCCTTTTGGCGGAGCAAGCTATGTAAATGTTAATGGTATGCCTTTTGATATTGGAGATATCTTCAAAGGAGCAAAAGGTTGAAGTGACATTTTGGACAGAATGCGAAGCGGCGAAGGAATCTTCGGCACCGATTGAGACTTTAAAAACAATGGTGGCCAAGGCTTCGGTAGGCCTATGGACCCGTTTGGTGGGATGGATATGGGCTATGAGCCAGCTGCCCCTAAAGAGAGTTTTGACATTAAGGCTGACCTAAATGTTAGTTTTGATGAGGCTTTTTCTGGCACAAAAAAGAATTTTAGTGTGAGGGTACCTGGTAAGTCTAAGGCGGATTCCATCACATTAAAAATTCCTGAGGGCTGCGGAGAAGGTACTAAGCTTCGTTTGAAAGGTCAAGGAAAGCCAAACCCAGCGGGTGGGAACGGTGACCTAATTTGTGAGATTCATATTTTGCCGCACAAGTATTTTTCCTTGGATGGCAAAAATGTGATTGTTGATGTCCCGGTTACGCTTAGTGAAGCTGCTTTGGGCGAGAAGGTTGAAGTACCAACCCCTGATGGTAAAAAGCTTCGCATCAAAGTGCCAAAAGGATGTCAAAGTGGTACTAAGCTTACTGTAAAAGGTAAGGGTGCAAAAAAGAGAGGCGGTGGCTTCGGAGACTTGATTGCTCAAATTAAGGTGTTAGTTCCGAAGACGCTTGATAAAAAGCAAGAAAAAATTATGAAGGAATATGCTGAAGTTGAGGATAAGGGGGTCAGACCATGGTAATGGATGATCGCGATAGGCCGGTATATATGATTAGTGTGGCTGCGGAGCTTGCAGGTGTTCATCCGCAAACGCGTCGAGGCTATGAGCAAAAAGACTTGGTTGTACCTAAGCGCACAGAAGGAAACACGCGTAGGTATTCGCAAGCGGATATCGATAAACTTTCGCTGATTAGTGAGCTTACCGAAGAGGGTATCAACCTGGCTGGAGTTATTCGTATTTTGGACCTCCAAGGACGCCTTGATGAACGTAACAAAGAGGTTGATGATTTGCATAGCAGGGTCCGAAGACTCAAGGACCGCGTTCATGAGCTTGAAACACGTGAGAGCGTTAAAGAGCTTGTTGAAGATAATAATTCGCTTGCTATTAGAAAACACGGCGGATTGTTAGAAGAAATAATGGAAGAGTTAGACAAATTTTAGAGTAGGAAGAAAGGAGAGACATCATGAATATGGGAAATTTAGGAAAGTTAGCATTGACAGCGCAAGAAGCGCTTCAAAATACAATGAATATTGCAGGAGATGCCAAAAGTGCCATGGCTCAGCCTGTTCATATGTTAGCGGCACTATTGGATGCGAAGGAGAATAATCTTTCGGCCATTATTAAGCGCATTGGTGCAGACCCAGAGCAACTACTAAAGAATGCGCAAGACGAAATTGAAAAGATGCCAAAGCAGGAAAGTAGTGGAGGTATGCTGCCTACAGGTGCCCCAGGACCTGAACTTATGAACGTATTGGATGAGGCAGTTAAGATTGCAGAAAAGCTTGGGGACCAGTATGCAACAAGTGAGCATTTGCTAATTGCACTTTCTAATGACAAGGGTGCAGCTGGCAAAATCTTAAATGCTGCTGGTGTTACAAGTAAAAATATCGAAGAAGCTTATGAGAAACTTCGTGGGGACACACGTGTTACTGACCAAACTGAAAAAGCTCAATTTGAGTCTTTGGAACTTTATGGGCAGAATTTAACGCATCTTGCACGCGAAGGTAAGTTGGATCCAGTTATCGGACGCGCCGATGAAATTAGACGCACCATTCAAGTTCTTTCGCGCAGAACTAAGAACAATCCTGTATTGATTGGCGAGCCTGGTACTGGCAAAACTGCCATTGTTGAAGGCTTGGCACAACGTATTGTTGCGGGTGATGTGCCTAGCTCTATTCAAAATAAAGATATTGTTAGTTTGGATTTGGGTGCCATGATGGCAGGTGCGAAGTACCGTGGTGAGTTCGAAGATAGGCTAAAGGCTGTCCTTCGCGAAGTTAAAGATAGCGATGGACAAATTATTTTGTTCATTGATGAGCTTCATACAATTGTTGGCGCGGGAAGCACTGGGGACTCGTCTTTGGATGCTGGTAACATGTTAAAGCCGGCTTTGGCTAGAGGTGAGCTTCATGCAATTGGCGCTACAACTTTAGATGAATACAGAAAATATGTCGAGAAGGATGCAGCTCTCGAGAGACGTTTCCAGCCAGTTACAATCGGTGAGCCAAGTGTCGAAGACACAATCGCAATCTTGCGTGGCTTGAAAGAAAAATATGAAATCCATCATGGCGTAAGAATTCAGGATGGCGCAATTGTAAGTGCGGCCGAGCTTTCGAACCGCTATATTACAGACCGCTTTTTGCCTGATAAGGCTATTGATTTGATGGATGAGGCTGCTTCGCGTCTTCGTATTGAGATCGATAGCATGCCGGAGGAAGTTGATGCGGCAGAGCGCAAGCTAACTCAAATGCAAATTGAGGAGCA
>JAZUHG010000004.1:0-19833 GCA_045641605.1 Phoenicibacter sp.
TAGTATGTTTAATTTCTCGTTAGTCATCGATCAATGATACCTGCATTGTAATTTCTTCCAAAATGTTTAGCAAAACATTTACTGTGTCTAGCGAAGTGAATACTGTAACACCGTTCTCTACCGCGGCCCTTCGGATTAGGAAGCCATCGCGCTTCTTGTTTCCCGCGCGGTTAGATTGCGTATTGATAATGTATGTAATGTGTCCTTTTTGGATTGACTCGATAATCTCTTCGGAGCCTTCCGAAATCTTTTTCTTTGTGCGAGTTTTAATTCCGGCAGACTTTAATTTCTTGGCAGTGCCTTTTGTGGCTTCGATATTAAAGCCTAAGTTGTAGAAGCGTCTTACCAGCTCAACTGCCTTAGTTTTGTCATCGTCGCCGATAGTTACGAACACCGTTCCGTAGTTTACAACGCGCATGTTTGCAGCGTGGAGCGACTTGTAAAGAGCGCGGTTTAGTGTGTCGTCGTAGCCGATAGCTTCGCCAGTTGACTTCATTTCTGGAGATAGGTAAGTGTCCAAGCCATGAAGTTTTGAGAAGCTAAACATAGGACTCTTGACATAGAAGCGGTTTTTCTCGGGCATGACTCCAGTCTTATAGCCCTGCTTCTTGAGCGAATCGCCAAGCATTACCTTTGTGGCGATGTTCGCCATTGGGACGCCGCTTGACTTCGATAGGAAAGGTACCGATCGGCTAGAGCGTGGGTTAACTTCGATAACCGATACGTTATTGTCCTTGTCAACGATGAACTGTATGTTGAACAATCCTTTGATCCCGATTGCAAGACCTAGCTTTACTGTATATTCTTCGATGGTCTTTTTGACTTTGTCGTTTAAACTGTATGGAGGGTATACACTCATGCTGTCACCAGAGTGGACACCAGTTGCTTCTACCAGCTGCATAATACCTGGTATATAGACGTCTTTGCCGTCGCAAATCGCGTCGATCTCAACCTCTTTACCTACGATGTATTTATCAATCAGGACTGGTTGGTCTTTGTCAATCTTAACTGCAGTTGTTAGATATTCGAGTAAGTCTTTGTCCGAATTTACAATTTGCATCGCGCGGCCGCCCAAAACAAAGCTTGGCCTTACAAGAACAGGATAACCAATCTTCTTCGCTGCCTTCTTGCCGGCCTCTATCGAAGTAACAGCCTTTCCTGTTGGGACAGGAATGCCACATTTCTTTACAACGCTTAGGAACATATCCCTGTTTTCGGCCTTTTCAATTGCATCTACATCGGTGCCGATGATAGGGACGTTGTAGTTTTTGAGCCTTGTTGATAAATTAATTGCAGTTTGGCCACCCAGCGAAACAATTACTCCATCTGGCTTTTCGTGATCAATAATGTGCATTACGTCTTCGATACATAGAGGCTCGAAGTAGAGCTTGTCGCTAACTGCATAGTCAGTCGAAACTGTCTCTGGGTTGTTGTTGATGACAATTGCTTCGTAACCTTTTTGCTGAATCGCCCAAATTGCGTGTACGGTGGAGTAGTCAAATTCGACACCTTGACCAATTCTAATTGGACCAGAACCCAAGACGATAATCTTTTTGCGTTTGCTTACAATAGATTCATTCTCGTCACCGTAAGTTGAGTATAGGTATGGAACGTCTGCAGGGAACTCCGCGCCGCAAGTGTCAATTTGTTTATACACAGGGGTAATGTGGTTACGTTTGGTGTAGTCGTAGAATTGCTTGTCCTTCATCTTAAAGATTGGGGCAAGGTATTCGTTGGAGAAACCAAACTCTTTACACCTGCGAAGGTTCTTTACATTCGGAGCCTTTTTGACCTTTTTCTCGAGAGATACAATGTGGTGAATCTTATCGAGGAAGAATGGGTCAATTTGTGTTGCGTGGTTGATTGCCATTAGGTCAATCTTGCGGCGGAAGGCTTCGGCAATAGCGAAGAACCTGTCATCGCTTGGGGTCTTAATGAAGTCCATAAGCTCCTTGTTTGTGAACTTATCAAACTTCTCTAGATATAAGTGGTTTACACCTATTTCCAGCGAGCGAATGGCTTTTAGTAAGCTTTCCTCGAAGTTCTTGCCGATGCTCATTACTTCGCCGGTTGCTTTCATTTGAGTGTTTAGCTCATGGTCGGCACTTTCGAACTTATCAAAGGGGAAGCGTGCAACCTTGCAAACTACATAATCAACACTTGGCTCAAAGGCCGCGCAGGTGCTTGCAAGTTGAATTTCTTCCAAGTGCATTCCAACTGCAATCTTGCTGCTTACTCGTGCGATTGGGTATGCCGTTGCCTTCGATGCAAGGGCCGAAGACCTGGATACACGTGGGTTTACTTCAATGACATAATATTCGAAACTAAACGGATCCAAGGCGAACTGTACATTGCACCCACCCTCGATGTTTAGCTCTGTGATTAGCTCTAATGCAGCATTTGATAGCATGTGATATTCTTTATCAGATAGCGTTTGAACAGGAGCAACAACCATGCTGTCGCCTGTGTGAACGCCAACTGGATCAACGTTTTCCATGCTGCAAATTACAATCGCAGTTCCGTTTGAGTCGCGCATTACCTCGAACTCAATTTCTTTGAAGCCTTTGATAGATTTTTCTACAAGTACTTGAGTAGCAGGGGATATCTTCAATGCGTTTTTGGCGATTTCCTCAAGCTCTTCGTCGTTGTAGACAAATCCGCCGCCAGTTCCGCCAAGGGTAAAGGCTGGGCGAAGAACAATTGGATATCCGATTTCGTTTGCGATTCTGCGAGCTTCATCTACCGTATGAGCAATTTCCGACTGAAGGCAAGGTTGACCAATGCGTTCGCAAAGTTCTTTGAAGCGCAACCTGTCTTCGGCGTTATTAATTGAGTCGAAGTCTGTACCTAAAATTTCGCATTGGCATTCGTCCAATATGCCTTTCTCAGATAGCTTCATAGCCATGTTAAGGCCTGTTTGACCACCTAGAGTAGGCAATAGAGCATCAGGACGTTCCTTGCGAATGATTCGCGCGATGTATTCTAATTGTAAAGGTTCCATGTAAACTTTGTCTGCAATTTGAGTGTCTGTCATGATTGTTGCAGGGTTGGAGTTTACAAGAACAACCTTGTATCCTTCTTCTTTTAGGGCAAGGCAGGCTTGGGTTCCAGCGTAGTCGAATTCGGCCGCTTGACCAATTACGATAGGACCACTGCCAATAACTAATATCTTTTTGATGTCTTTACGTTTAGGCATTGCGACCTCCTTTCTTACCCATGTATTTTATGAATTTGTCTATAACCGCCTTACTATTTTCTGGGTTGACAACGCTGTTAGGGTAATATTGTACTCCGAAGGCGCGTTTGTCCGGGATGTCGATTCCTTCGATAGTATTATCCATCACATCTCTGCTAGTTACCTCAAAGCCCTTCTTCTTGAAGTCCTTTACAACGTAGCCGTGATTTTGATTTACAACAAACAGCTTACCGGTTTTTTCATCACGAATTGAATGATTCGAACCTCGGTGACCAACCTTCATCTTCTTTACATCTAGACCGTTAGCCAGGGCAAGAATCTCAAGACCGAGTGAAATACCCATGATTGGATATTTACCTTGTAGCTTTTTGACCAGCTCAATTGCGTGTTTTGCATTCTTGGGGCTGCCAGGTCCTTTGGATAAGAATATTCCGTCAGGACGAAGCGCCTTTATTTTTTCAATGCTTGTTTCGTAGGGGACAACAGTAACATTTATTCCGTTTTTGTTTAGGTCAACTAGGTTGTGACTAGTAATTCCCATGTCAAGTGCAACTACATTGTATTTAGGGTTGGAGCAGCGTGAATATCATATCTTTTTGCATGTGACACGCTTAATTTGATCCTTCGGCGCCTTGTAAGCCTTGATGCGTTTAAGGGCTGTGGCCTTCGTTGTTTTCTCATCGCAGATGGCGGCTTTCATTGTGCCTTCGCGAGCAAGCATTCTTGTAATTGCCCTGGTATCTACGTGTGTAACACCAGATACGTCGTATTCTTTAAGCGTTTCAGCCAAGGTATTTGCATATCTAAAGTTCGAAGGCTTGTCGTTGTATTCGCTGGTAATTAGCGCCTTAACCCCGATAATCTTACTGTCGAAGTCTTCGTCGATAATTCCGTAATTACCAATTAGCGGGTAGGTCATCACAATGCTTAGGTCAGTGTAAGCAGGGTCGCTAAGGATCTCCTGATAACCCACAACATTAGTGTTAAAGACCACTTCAGAGACCACATCCTTAGTACTTCCGAAGGCCTCGCCAACGAACTCTCGGCCATTTTCAAAAACAATCTTACGTTTCATCTAGTCCATCTCCCTATAAACAATTTCTCCGTTGCATATTGTCATTTTACATTTACCGAAGACTTTTTGACCATCGAAGGGACAGCTTTTGCCGATGCTGGCAAACTTGCTTGAATCGACGGTCCACTCTTCGTCTAATTTATAAATGCAAATGTTTGCTAATTCATTTTCTTCGATGCTTCCACCTGGGATTTCGAAGAACTTCGCCGCATTAGTGCTCATAAGCTCAATAGCTTTTTCAAGCGTCAACTTGCCGTTCTTGACAAGCTTAGTGTAGACAAGAGGGAAGGCTGCTTCGATGCTAACTATTCCCATTGCGGCCTTATCGAAGGCACAGTCTTTTTCTTCGGCGCTATGAGGTGCATTGTCTGTACAAATCATCTCAATTGTGCCATCTAGCAGCCCACCTAGCACTGCATTTTGATCTTCCACGCTCCGAAGCGGCGGATTCATCTTTCACTTGCCGTTGTCCTCAACATCGCTTTCATTTAGAAACAAGTGGTGACAAGTTACTTCGCCACTTACACTATCGTTCTTGTATTGCTTTAGTGCGTCAACGCTTTGCTTTGTTGACATATGACACACATGATATTTGCAGCCTGTTTTCTTGGAAAGCTCCAGGTCACGTTGCACTTGCTTGTATTCTGCCGAAGCCGTGTCGCCCTTTGCGAGTTCATCCTCGTCTTCGCAGTGTGCCAAAACATAGCCATTTGCGGTTGCAATTTTAGTCATAGCTTCTTCCATGTTACTGCCAGCTTGAACGCCCTTTCCGTCGTCCGAGAATAGCTTGTTTTCTTTTGACAAGTTGTCTATATCAGCTAGCTCACCTCGTCCTGTTTGGCCTTTAGTAATAGCGCAAACAGGGAAGACGTTAATTAGCGCGTCTTTAGCAATTGCGTCTTTCTCGGCTTGTAAATTATCCAGATTGTCAGGAACTGGGTTTAAATTAGGCATTGCGAAAACAGTTGTGTAGCCGCCCTTTGCTGCAGATAATGTTCCTGTTTTGATAGTGTCCTTATATTCGAAACCAGGCTCACGAAGGTGAACGTGTGGGTCAATCAATCCAGGGAATACGTGCAAGCCTTTGCAGTCTATGATTTCGTCAAATTCCAGATCAGAATGTTTTTCTGGATCGTATATTTCAAATTTATGGGAATTGTTAATTATGAAGTCTTGAATGACAAATTTACCTCGATAAAAAATAGTGGCTTCGGTAAAACGTCTTAACATTCAAGACCTCCCACCGTAACCAGGAGCATGGCCATTCGAACCAAGACTCCGTTAGTAATTTGGGTAAATATTCGGGACTTGTCACATTCGACCACGTCATCATCGATTTCCACACCTCTATTAAACGGTGCGGGATGCATAATAATTGCATTGTCTTTCATCTTATTAACGCGGTCTTTATTTAGCCCGTAGTCTCTGTTGTAGTCTTCAAGACTGGTTTTCATCTTTTCTTTATGGCGCTCATGCTGGACACGAAGCAACATGATGATATCCATCTCCTCGACAGCCTTGTCAAAGTCGATAAACCTATAACCTTCTTCGCGGTATTCCTCGGGGCCAGAAACGAAGCACTCCATACCCAGGCGCTCCATAACCTCTATATTAGTATGCGCAACACGCGAATGACTAATGTCGCCCACAATCGCAATCTTTAAGCCTTCAAACTTACCGAATTCTTTACGGATAGTTAGCAGGTCAAGTAGCGATTGGGAAGGGTGGTCGCCAGCGCCATCGCCAGCATTTAATATATGAAAATCAAGGTGGCGAATGTCTTCGTAGTATTTATCGTGAACATCGCGAATCACGATTCCGTCAATCCCGAAGCTTTCGAATGTCTTAATTGTGTCATAGAAGCTTTCGCCCTTATTTAAGCTGCTGCCAGCAGGGTTGAAGCTTAGAGGCTTCATGCCCAGGCGAAGCTCAGCAGTATTGAAGCTATATTGAGTTCTTGTGCTGGGCTCGAAGAAGCAGTTAGCAATTATTTTGTCTTTTAGGAAATTTTCGTACTTGCCCTTTTCGCAATCAAGGGCTAAATCAAGAATACTTTGGATCTCGTCAACGCTTAATTCTTTTAGCGTTAGCAGGTCTTTCATTTAGCTATAGCCTCCTAACCAAAATCAACCCCAAAGTTGTCGTTATCATAACACATAAGTTACATTTTGTTCTTGGAATTTTAGTATTTATCAGGAGGATTTTGGTAATGTGCCCTCACTAGGGCTTCGCGGAATGTACACGTGCAGGCAAGCTGCCAGCAATCGCTAGGCGCTGCAGAATCGTTCGGGTCACATCACACAAAATCCTCCCCAAACTAAACGACAACTCAAAGTGGTACAATATTTTTATGAATAAAATTTCTAAAGAATTAAGATCAGAGTTGTTGAAAAATCAGGATCTTAAGTATCGTGATTTTTCAGCGAAGCTGACTCCAACTATTGAGGAAGATATGTTTATTGGAGTGCGCGTTCCTGTACTTCGGAGCATAGCGAAGAAGTATAAGACACACGTAAATATACAAGACTTCTTGGACGACTTGCCGCATAAATATGTTGAGGAGAACACTCTCCATGGGCTACTCCTTTCGGAGCTTAAAGATTACGACGAGACGGTAAAAATGCTTGATGCATTTTTACCGCATGTAGACAACTGAGCTACCTGCGACATTATCTCACCGAAGGTGTTTAAGAAAAATAGAGAGCAACTCAAAAAGGACATTGAGCGCTGAATGCGCTCAAAAGAGACGTACACAATTCGCTTCGGAATTGAAATGGCAATGACTCATTTTCTTGATGAGGATTTTGATCCGCAGTTTGCTTCTAAAATTAGCAAAATAAGAAGTAACGAGTACTATGTAAACATGATGAAAGCGTGATATTTCGCCACAGCGCTTGCGAAGCAATGAGATTCCATTGTGCCATTTATCGAGAAGAAAAAGCTTGACGATTGGTCGCATAATAAAACAATTCAGAAAGCCAGGGAAAGCTACCGAATTACTTCGAAACAGAAAGAATATCTTAACTCATTAAAGATTTCATAAATTTTCGTCTGTTCTCATCTGATTTTTGAAGTTCATATGTTAGAATCTATGAGTCAATTTTTCGATTCATAAATAGGAGAAATTATGAACAAAATTAAGCGTAAGGCTGTTGTTGGTAATGCGAAGCAGAATGCTGATTGCGTTATCGAGATTAAGCCTAGGACCAGCGGTATTAAGATCAATTTGAATTCGCTGGTTAAGAATCAATACGGCGATGCTATCAAAAAGGCCGTAAAATCCGAACTCAAAAAACAAAATGTTGCAGCTGCCGAAGTTACCATAACCGACCGCGGTGCAATTGACCCTGTTTTGCGTGCTCGTCTAGAATGCGTAATTAAACGCGGAAGGGGGCTGTAATGAGAAGATCTATGTTGTTCATACCAGGCGCTAATCCTAAGCAAGTTATGTTTGCTGCTACTCTTGGTGCCGATTGTGTAATTATGGACTTAGAGGATGCTGTAAGTCCAGTCGAAAAAGACTCTGCAAGAATTCTTGTTCGCAACTTGCTTGCCACACAAGATTACAGCAAGGTTGAAGTTTGCGTTCGCGTTAATTCGCTTGACTCTCCATTTTGGGCAGAGGACCTTGCGGAGATTGTTCCTAAGAAACCTGAACTTATCATGACACCAAAGATTGAGTCTGATGAGGATGTTTTAACTTACGATGCAGAAATTACCATGCTCGAGAAAAAGCATAAGATGCCAGAGGGAACTATTAAGATGGTTCCTTTAATCGAGACTGCTCGTGGTATTGAGAATTGCTACCAAGCAGCTTGCGCTTCGACTCGCGTTGTAGCTCTTGCTTTGGGTGGCGAAGATTATACTGCTAACCTTCAATGCAAGAGAACTCCAGAAGGTAACGAGATTGATTATGCTCGTAAGCGTATTGTTAATGCTGCTCGTGCTGCAGGTGTCGAGGTTTATGACACCCCAAACACAGATGCACATAACGACGAAGCAGTTAAAGGCGATGCTGCTTATGCTAAGAGTTTAGGCTTTAGCGGAAAGCTTGCCATTACTCCAAGACATGTTGATGCTGTTAATGATGCGTTTAGTCCAAGCCAGGCAGATGTTGATCATGCTTATGCCGTAAAAGCAGCTTTGGACGAAGGCAAGAAAAAAGGCCAAGGCGTTGTTGCTCTTAACGGAAAGATGATCGATAAGCCCGTTGAGATGCGTGCTATTAGAACAATCGCCGAAGCAAAACAACTGGGTATGAAACCCAGCAAGAAATAGTGAGATAGGTGGTATTAATGGAAAACAAAATTATTAAATCAATTCCTGAGGCCATTAAAGCTACTGGTCTTAAGAGCGGAATGACAATTTCTTTTCATCACCATCTTCGCAATGGTGATTATTTGATGAACATGGTTTTGGATGAATGCGCAAAGCAAAAGATTAAGAACTTGCGTTTGTGTGCTTCGGCTGTTTTTGAATGCCATGAACCCTTAATTAAGCATATGAAAAACGGCGTTGTTACAAGGCTCGAGTGCTCTTATATGTCTAAAACAGTTGGCAAAGCCATTACTTCGGGTATCTTGAAAGAGCCTGTTGTCTTTAGAACTCATGGAAGCCGTCCAGGGGATATCGCCAGAGGCAAAACGAAGATCGATGTTGCGTTTGTTGGCGCCCCAACTTCGGACACAATGGGTAACTGCACTGGAAAGATTGGCAAGAGCCGTTTTGGTTCTATGGGATATGCAATGGCCGATGCTGAATATGCTAAGAAAGTTGTTGTTGTAACAGACAACTTGGTTGAGTATCCACTAACTTGTCCTTCTATCACAGAAGAGAAAGTTAATTACGTAGTTCCAGTGAAAGCTATTGGTGATCCAGAGCAAATTGTTTCTGGTACAACTGCCATTACACGTGACCCTGTTCGTTTGCGTATGGCTCAAATGGCTGTTAAATGTATTGAAGCAGCCGGTCTTCTTAAAGATGGCATGAGCTTTCAAACTGGTGCTGGTGGTGCTACATTGGCTGTTTCTGTTTATCTTAAAGAGAAGATGCTCAAAGAGGGCATTGTTGGCTCCTTCATCTTAGGAGGCATTACTTCTTATTCTGTAGACCTTCAGCACGAAGGTTGCTTTAAGAGCTTAATTGATGTTCAAAGTTTTGACACTGGAACAGCTGCTGATATTTCTACAAACCCTAACCACTTAGAAGTTAGTGGCCTTCAATATGGATCTGCTGTTGGTACTTCTTCATGCATGACAACTCTTGACACTGCAATGCTTGGAGCTACCGAAGTAGATGTTAACTTCAACGTTAACGTTCATACAGACAGCAACGGAAATATCATGGGCGGAAGTGGTGGCCATACCGACATTGCAGAACAGTGCAAGATGGCTGTTATTATTGCGCCGCTATTCAGAAATAGACTACCAATTGTTCGCGACAGAGTTACAACTATCTCTACACAAGGTAAGTATGTTGATGTAATTATTACAGAGCGCGGCGTTGCAGTTAACGAGAATGTTAAGAAGCCGAATGCTGTAAAGGATTTGAAGAAGAAATTCATTCGCGCTGGAATTCCTGTAGTTGATATTAAAGACTTAAAGAAAATGTCCGAAGACATTTGCGGCAAGCCTAAGCCTACTCCTAAGGGCAAAAAGATTGTTGGAAACGTACTGGGCCACAGTGGCGAACACGTAGATTATATTTATCAAGTTAAGTAACATTTTTAAAATGTTGGATATAGAAAAGGAGATGAGAAATGAGTAAAAAAATTGTTATTGGTGTTATTGGTGCAGACGTCCATGCTGTTGGTAACAAAATTATGGACAGGGCACTAAGCGATGCTGGTTACGAAGTTATTAACTTGGGTGTAACAGTTTCGCAAGAAGAATTCATCAACGCTGCTATCGAGTCAGACGCTGATGCAATTTTGGTTTCTTCGCTTTATGGTCAAGGAGAGCTTGACTGCCGCGGTATGCGTGAAAAGTGCAAAGAGGCTGGCATTGCTGATATTCTTCTTTATGTTGGCGGTAACGTTGTTATCGGTAAGCAAAAGTTTGAAGAAGTTGAAAAGCGCTTCAAGGAAATGGGCTTCGATCGCTGCTTCCCTCCAGGAACAGATCCTGACGAAGACATCAAATGCCTAAAGGAAGATTTGAAATAATATAAGGAATTTGTTGTGAAGCCTGTTTTGTTAATAGATTTTGGAAGCACCTATACAAAGGTTACAGCCGTCGATGTTGAGGGTGAAAAACTTTTGGGTACTGGCCAATCTTGAACAACAATTGAGACAGATATTAACGAAGGTCTCGAAAAAGCTGTTGCTAGTATGGAGAAAGTTACTGGCAAACTTGATTTTGTTGAGCGCTATGCTTGCTCTTCGGCAGCTGGAGGCTTAAAGATTGTATCTGTTGGGCTTGTCCCTGAGCTTACTGCCGAAGCTGCAAAGATGGCATCTTTGGGCGCTGGAGGAAAGGTCTTGGGCTCTTTTGCCTTCGAATTAACAGATTCAGATGCTGCACAAATTGCTGAACTCAAACCAGAAATTATTTTGCTTGTAGGCGGGACAGATGGTGGTAACACCGAATGTATCCTTCACAACGCAAAGGTTATTTCTGAGATTGAAGGAGAGTTTGCAGTTATTGTTGCCGGAAACAGGAACACAACAGATGAATGCGTAGAGATTATCTCTAAAAATCACAAGACTTATGTTTGCGAAAACGTAATGCCTAAGTTTAACCAGTTAAATATTCTTCCAACTCAAAAACAGATTCGCGATATTTTCTTAGAGCGAATAATCACGGCGAAGGGCCTAACAAAAGCTTCCAGTTTGGTTAGCGGAATTGTTAACCCAACGCCCGCAGCTGTTATGAGAGGCATTCAGCTTCTGGCTGAAGGAACAAAGGACGAAGACGGAATTGGTGAATTAATCGCTGTTGACGTTGGGGGAGCCACAACAGATGTTTATACCATTTGTCATGGTACTCCTACAAAAGGAAACACTGTATTTAAAGGGCTTCCTGAGCCTTATGCAAAGCGTACAGTTGAAGGTGACATAGGCATGCGATACAGCATTCATGGTATTGTCGAGGCTGCCGGAATTGACAGAGTTGCGAATCTATCTGGACTTTCTGGTGAGGAAGTTCGTGAGATGGTTGACCACTTAAGCAAGCATACTGACGAAGTTCCAAGCGACGAAAAATGAGAAGCTTTGGATTTTGCCTTGGCTTCGATGGCGATAGACACTGCAGTTGATAGACATTCTGGAAAGGTCGAAGAAGTCTTTACGGTTATGGGCTCTACCTATATGCAAACAGGCAAGGATTTGTCTAATGTTAAAAAGATTGTTGTAACTGGTGGAAGCCTGATTCACACAAAGCGCACCGATGAAATTGCTGCAAATGCGCTATTTACTTTAAATTCGCCTCAATCACTTAGGCCAATTAAGGCTAATGTTTTGGTTGATCGTGAATACATTATTGCATCTATGGGGCTTTTGTCTGAGCATTATCCTGAGGTTGCTCTTCACATTATGAAGGACAAGCTTGAGGATATGGGCGAGGTAGAAAGTGCCGATGCGAAGGCTATGAGCGGTGGCGGCATAGCTGCTAACGAAGGGCCTGCCGATGGTTTTAAACCCATGACAGACTCTGCATGCCACGGATTTTAATTAGGTAAAAATAATTTTACGAAATTATTGTTATTATGAAAGGAGAGAAAATGGAAGTAAAGAACAAGAGAATTTCTGATGCAGCTTTCGAAAAAGAACGCGAGGAGGTCCTAAAAACTTGGCCTACTGGTGCTGAAGTCGACTTCGATGAAGCCGTTAAGTATCAGAGCAAGTTAAAGGGAGACCTTCGCTTCGCCGACAAACTTCGTGAAGCTCAGAAAGTCAAGAAAACCCTTGTCCAGCCACGTGCTGGTGTTCCTGTCCTTGAAGAGCATGTTAAGTTGATGCGCTTCTTGGAAAAATTCGGTAATGTAGATTTGCTACCTTCTACTATCGACTCTTATACACGTCTTAACAGGTATAAGGAGGCTGAAGAAGGCTTGCGCCAGTCTATTATCGAAGGAAGGGCACTAATGAATGGTGTGCCTATTGTTAACCATGGTGTAAACCAAAGTCGAATTATTGTTGAGGCAGTGCATACTCCTTTACAAATTCGTCATGGGACGCCAGATGCTAGGTTGCTTTGTGAGATTTCTTATGCAGCTGGTTTTACTAGTTTTGAGGGTGGTGGAGTTTCTTACAACCTTCCTTATTGTAAGAAGATCCCTATGGAAGACACCATCAAAACATGGCAATATGTTGATCGTCTAACTGGTGCTTATGCTGAAAAAGGAATCATTATTAACCGTGAGCCTTATGGACCATTAACTGGTACTTTGGTTCCACCTTGTATTTCACATGCGGTTGCTGTTATCGAGGCAATTTTGGCTGCAGAACAAGGCGTTAAAAACATTACTGTTGGCTATGGCCAATGCGGAAACATTACTCAGGATGTTGCTGCTATTCATACTCTTGAGACACTTACAAATGAGTATCTTGAGAAATATGGATACAAAGATGTTGAGGTTACAACTGTTCTTCACGAATGGATGGGTGGATTCCCAGCCGATGAGAGCCAGGCCTTCGGCGTTATTGCCTTGGGTGCTACTTGCGCTGCTTTATCTAAGGCAACAAAAGTTATCGTTAAAAGCCCTCATGAAGCTGTTGGTATTCCTACTATGTATGCTAACTCTCAAGGTTGTCGTTGTACAAAGCAGGTTATTAACATGCTTTACGAACAATCTTATAGTGCACACAACTTGGAAGAGGAAAAAGAGATGATTCTAAAAGAGACCCGTGCTATTCTAGACAAGACTTATGAGCTTGGTGATGGTGACTGGGCTGTTGGCTGCTGTCGTGCAGTTGAGGCTGGTGTCATTGACGTTCCATTTGCTCCTTGTGCTGCAAATGCTGGCTTGATGCTTCCTGCTCGCGATAACGATGGTGCTGTTAGAATCATGGATATGGGTAACCTTCCATTCGACAAGGAAATCAAAGATTGGCATGCTGCTAAGTTTGAAAAACGTGCTAAGTTTGAGAAACGTGACGTACACTTTAATATGGTTGTCGATGACATTTATGCTATCGAGCGTGGCCATGTTGTTGGTCGTCCAGAATATAAAAACGAAGCTCAAGGAGTAACAACCTTGACAGAAGATTCAACACTTTAATAAAGGAGGAGAAAAAATGAAAATTGTTGATGTAGTTTGTTCGCCAGGACGTACTGGTTTTTACTTCGATGATCAGCGCGCTATTAAGCAAGGCGCTGGCCATGACGGTATTTTCTACACTGGCAACCCAGTTACAGAGGGCTTTACTTCTGTACGTATGGCAGGTGAGTCTATCTCTGTTCAGATCATCTTAGAAGATGGTCAGGTAGCATATGGAGATTGCGCTGCTGTTCAGTACTCTGGTGCTGGTGGACGCGATCCGCTATTTTTGGCTAAGGATTTTATCCCAATTATCGAAAAACATATTAAGCCTACTTTAGTTGGTAAAGAAGCTGATAACTTCCGTCAACTCGCCGAAGACATGGAAAAAATCCAGGTTGATGGCAAACGTCTTCACACAGCTATTCGATATGGTGTAAGCCAGGCTTTAATTGATGCTGTTGCTCGTGCTAACCACAAGCAAATTTGTGAAGTTGTAGCTGACGAATATGAAGGCTGCGACCTTAAACCTGAGCTTGTTGATATCTTTACACAATCTGGTGATGACCGCTATGATGGTTCTGATAAGATGATTATCAAGGGAGCTCAAGTTCTTCCTCATGCTTTGATTAACAATGTAGAGGACAAGCTTGGTACAAAAGGCGAGAAGTTGTTAGAGTACGTTGGATGACTTCGAGACAGAATTCTAAACAATCGTACAGATGACAGCTATAACCCAATCTTCCACATTGATTGCTATGGAACAATTGGTGCTGTTTTCGGAAACAACAACTATAAAGAAATGGCCGATTACATTGAGAAACTCGGCGAAGAGGCTAAACCTTTCCATCTTCGCATTGAGGGTCCAATGGATTGTGATACCGATCGCGAGACTCAGATCGAAGCTTTGGCCGGTCTTACAAAAGAGATCGACGACCGCGGCATTGATGTAGAGCTTGTTGCTGATGAATGGTGCAACACTCTTGATGATGTTAAGGCATTTACTGATGCTCACGCTGGTCATATGGCTCAAATCAAGACTCCTGATCTTGGTGGTATCAACAATACTATTGAAGCTGTTCTTTATTGCAAGGCAAATGGAATGGGTGCTTATCAAGGTGGTACATGTAATGAAACTGATCGTTCTGCTCAGATTCTTACACAGTGTGCTATGGCTACTCGTCCAAAGCAAATTCTTGCAAAACCAGGTATGGGTGTTGACGAAGGTTACATGCTTGTATTTAACGAAATGCAACGTGCTGTAGCTCTTCTAAACGCTAAGAAATAATTTTGTGATTCGCCCCGGGGCCTTGAGCCCTGGGGACGAACAAAAGTTGATCATGCAAAACTCAGAGAAATTTTTTCAAAATAAAGACTGTAAATTTTTCCCGTGTCACAAGACCGATGACCCGGAGAACTTTAATTGCTTGTTTTGCTATTGTCCGCTTTATGCCTTAGGTGATAAGTGCGGTGGTAACTTCAAATATATTGGTGGCGTTTGCAAAGATTGCAGCGATTGCCTTCGCCCTCATGATCCAGCAAATTACGACTATATTTGTTCCAGGTATGATGAAATTATGGATCTAGCTGCTAAAAACCACGAAGAAAAGTAGTTCAAGAATCTTTTCAATCTCTTAATAATTTATCTTTTTCATCGATATAAGAATACTTAATTGAGTTTTCTATTAGTTTTACAACATCATTTAGCTTTAAGTCTCAAGCAAGAATCGAATAAAAATAGTCATCGCTTAAAGTTGAATGCTCTTGGTAGGTTGCGTCGTCAGAGCATAAAGCCATAGGGATGCCTTCTTCGTAGTATTGCTTTGCGGGATGTTCACGAAGGTCATCACAAAAACCAAGGCTTTGGTTACTAACAGGGCAGACCTCCAAGCAAATGTTGTTATCCTTAATAGTTTGTTTAAGCTCAGGGTGGGCTCATAGGTTAAGACCGTGACCAATTCTTTTGCTTCCTAAATCGAGCGCAATTTTAATTTCATTATTATCTACTGAACATGTTTCGCCTGCATGTAAGTTTAGATTTAGCCCAGGTGCAGCTTTTAAAGTTTGTTTAATTACGTTTTCGAAGTCCTTAATGCTGCGACTTGAGTCTTCTTCGTTAACAAGATCTAAGCCCACAACAAAGGGTTCGTCTCCATCTTTAATTTTCTTATGCATCAAAGCCGTGTTTTCGAAAATATTCTTCGTGACTTCCATGCCAAAAATTGGATGCTTCAATCCAACAGGAATTACCTTAACGCTAAGCTGCGGAAATTTCTTTTTTGCATCAATATAGGCATCGAAAGCGCAGTGTGCCTTGTTGAAAGCATCTTCCTCGCTGCCCTTTAAGAACAATCGCATCTCTATATGATTGATATTCATATTGGCATAATACTCAAAAGCAAATTGAAAATAGTCCTTGCACGTTGGTCCAATTTCGTTTAGATCATTATGCTTTTCAAAAAGTTCTTGGAACCAATCTCAGATATCCATATTATTTGGACACCCAATAAGAGTTCAACTTTGAATAAGCTCTTCTTCTGTAAGCAAACCTTCGTCTAGTGCTTTTTTTAGTGGCATATACGACGAAGGATTGTCTTTACTTGACAACGAGACATAAGCCTTGTGATCTTTATTTGTATCAACAACAAGGTTGTCGTTGTCGGATACAAATTTTATTAATTCTTGAACAGGGATTAAGGCGCCTCCATGGGCGTGTAAGTCTGCACCTTTTGGCATCGCCTCGCAAAACTTATACAGCTTCGTTTCCCAAAGTTTAGGTGATTTTAGTACCGAAGTTTTAAATAAATCTTCGGCGTTAAAGTTTTCAAGCACCTCATGTTTTAATTGTTCAAACTTTTCGTTCATGTTTCGTATTATAATAAAACGCCAATATTATGAGAATAGATTTAACAGAATTTTTTAATAAGCACTGATTAATTTTGGCTCCGATGGCTGGTATTAACGATACTGTCTTTAGGCAGCTTTGCGTTGAGCAAGGAGCGTTGTTAACCTACACTGAAATGGTCAGCTCAAAGGCACTTTCATATAACAACCCGCGTACCGAAAACCTGCTAGAACTTGCTCCCGATGAAAAGAAAGTTGTTGTACAGCTCTTCGGCCACGAGCCGCAGACGATGGCCAGCGAAGCTAAGAGGGTTGAAGATAAGCTAGGTAAAAAGCTTGCTTATATTGATATTAATATGGGTTGTCCTGCTCGAAAGATCACCAAGAAGGGTGACGGTTCCGCGCTTTTGAAAGACGTCAGTCTTTCTAAGCGCATAGTTGAAGAGTGTAACAAAAGTTGCAACTCACCAATAACCGTAAAGATCAGAAAAGGTTTTAACGAAGGTGAAGATGCAAGTCTAGATTTTGCAAAGGCTATGGAAGAGGCTGGTGCTTCGGCAGTAACGATCCACGCTCGAACCGCGCAACAGTTCTATAAAGGATCCGCTGACCTTTCAGCAGGAAAGAAACTGGTTGACTATCTTGACATTCCAGTTATTTGAAGCGGGGATATCACTTCGCGAAGCGAAGCTTTGAAGCTTAAAGAAAAGGATGGTTATTCTGCAGTAATGATAGGCCGAGCGGCCAGAGGTAACCCTTTTCTTTTTAGCGATAAGGAAGCAAGTTACTCAGAGAGAATAGAAACTGCAAAAAGGCACGTTGAAGAATATAGTAAGTTATATCCCAGAAACTTAGCCTACATGAGAAAACATTGTAATTGATATGTACACGGAATGCCTGGAGCAACATTTGCTAGAGATAAATTCTCTCATTGTGATACAGTTGATGATTATATTGGCGTTCTTAATGAGCTAGAAGAAAGGCTATGTAAATAATGTCATTCGATCCATATAAAGCATTGTATATTCACATTCCATTTTGTGTACAGAAGTGTAATTACTGCGATTTCTGCTCGCGTGTCCGCGACCCCGAAGGGCCAGAGGTAAAAGAATATACCGAATATATCGTCAAGGAAATTAGAAAGGCCTCCAAAGAAGAAAAGCTAGGCAGCATTGAGACGATTTATATCGGCGGCGGAACTCCAAGCTATATTGGTTCGAAGAACCTCAGCAGTATCTTATACGCTATCTCTATGTCAATAAATCTCGAGAATGTAAAAGAGTTTACTATCGAAGCAAATCCTGAAAGCCTGAACGAAGCGCTCGTGAAGGATGCTTGAGCAATGGGAGTAAATAGACTTTCTTTAGGTGTCCAGTCTTTTGATGACGACTTGCTTAAAATGCTAGGACGTGCTCATAGCGCCGAAGGCGCGCTGAAAGCTATTGAAACTTCGCGCAAGCGCTTTGAGAATATTAGTATAGACTTAATGTGTGGAATCCCGGGCCAAAGTGAAAAGGTTTTTGAGGAAAGCTTACGTAAAGCTGTTGAGTTAGACATCCCTCATATTAGCGTATACCCATTACAAATTGAGCCTAATACGGTTTTTTATAAGTGAAAAGCTCAAGGAAAAATTGATGACGTCGTCGAAGACGACCAAGCTGACCATATGTTGTTGGCCGCCGAAGTTCTTGAGGCGGCCGGCTATAGCCATTACGAAGTATCCAGCTACGCTAAGCAAGGATATGAATCAAGGCATAACCTTAGTTACTGACAAAGCAAACCATACTTAGGGATCGGAGAAAGCGCAACTACTATGACTCAAAACGACGCAAGTCGTTTTAGAGTTACTGACAACCACGTAGATGATGAACTTTCGGCAAAACAGATGTTGGCTGAAGATTGCGTCCTTGCACTTCGTACGAAGTCCGGAATTTCCAGCGATCTTGCCGATAAAGTACGAAGCTCTTTTAAAGGTTTCGACAAGGCCGTAGAAGAGTCGATCTCTCTTGGTCTGTTGAAGCAAACCGATGATGGTTTCGCTCCTACGGAGCAGGGCTGACTTCTTGGCAATGAACTTTATTTAAAGTTTCTCTCATTAGAATAAATAGTGTGTTTTGTTAAATATTAATTTAACAAAATCTATTAAGGATACGTCTCATAAGTGAGAGATTTTGGAATTCATATTTCGAAACCCCTGCAGCGCCTATTTATAGCGGGCGAACGCACAAGGACATCCCGCGAAGCCGTTGAGAAATAGAATTTCAAAATCTCTCCCATCTATGTGTCAGTGTGCTAAAATACGCTCTTGCTTATGGCTAAAGATTTATATGAAATATTAGGCGTTGACAAAGGCGCCAGCGAACAAGAAATCAAAAAGGCTTACAGACGTCGTGCTCGTGAGCTACATCCTGATGTTAGTGACGATCCTGATGCTGAGGAGAAGTTTAAGGACCTAAACGAAGCTTACGACGTTTTATCTGATCCTAAGAAAAAGGCTCAATATGACCGTTTTGGGACCATTCCTGGTGCTGCTAGCGGCCCTGGCGGAAACCCCTTCGGAGGTTCTGGTTATGTAGACTTCGAAGACTTGTTTGGTGGTGGCTTCGGCATTAATGATATCTTTAGCAGCTTCTTTGGCGGAATGGCTGGTGGCATGAATAGTGTCGAGGGCAGGGACATGTCTATTGGTCTTCGTTTGACACTTGAGGAAGTTGCAACTGGCACTACGAAAGAAGTTGTTTATGACAGGCTTGCCCCTTGCGAGGATTGCGATTCTACTGGTATGGGCAAGGGCGGTAAGAAGACAACTTGTAAGACTTGTGACGGCAAGGGTAAGGTTGTTTCTGTTCAGCAAACATTTTTGGGTACCATGCAAACTCAAGCTGTATGTCCAGATTGCCATGGCGAGGGCGAGTCGATCGAAAACGCTTGTCCAGAATGTGATGGTCAGGGTAGAGTTCCTGACCGTCAACGTGTTTCTGTCGAGGTTCCTGCTGGTGTTCAGAGTGGCCAGCAACTTCGCGTCAATGGCTTCGAAGAGGCTGGTGTTCGCGGAAACAGAAATGGGGACTTAATTGTAACTTGCAAGGTTATGCCTCATGAATTTTACGAGCGCGATGGAAATAACCTTTTAGCAAGAATTAACATTACGTTTATTCAGGCAATTTTAGGTGCTGAGATCTCTGTTGATGGCATTATGAAGGACGAGAAAGTACGTTTGAAAATTCCTAAGGGTACGCAAAATGGTGATGTTATTGTGGCTAAGGGTTTTGGCATGCCACGTTTAAATAGCGATACAAGAGGCAACTTTTATGCCCAGGTTAATGTTGAGATTCCAAAGAAGATTAGCAAAAAAGAAAAAGCTTTACTCGACCAGCTTTACGAAGAGATGGATGGCGGCTCTCAAAAGTCGAAAAGTCCGCTTCAAAAAATCCGCGACGTAATTAACCGTTAATTACAGCAATAACAAAACTTAATATTAGTATGGCTAATACTGCGGTAGTGATTAAAGAATATAAGA
>JAZUHG010000005.1:0-21618 GCA_045641605.1 Phoenicibacter sp.
CACAAATAAGCAGGAAGATTCACTTAAAGAAGTGAAGGATGATTTATGGATAAGGTACGAGTTAAGTGTTGATAATTGAGGGTTTCCCATAGGATATACTGTTTATAGTAGAGATAATGATTACAATGACGATATTAATAAATTTGAGAATTTACAAAAAGAAAAATTTAAAGATTCAATACTTATAGCTCTTGCAAATTTTAATGACTCAAATTTATCTATTATTGCTAAAGCAAGTCATGAAAATTCACGATCAATTAATGTTATTGATTTAAATACGCTTGATAAAGAAACTCAAGATTGAATTTTTGATGAAGAAGGCTGGCGCAACATTTTTACTAATAAAGAATACAACTTATTTGATATTAGAAAAGTTTTAAATGATGAAAAAGCGGATGTTCAAAAGCAATACTTTTATAAATACACGCGCTTTTATAAGACAAAACAAATTAAATATTTTGATAAAGTTACAGGAAAAGCTTCTAACCAAGATTTAATTGTTGTTTATGGTAATGAGATCGAAGACCTTAATTATGAAACAAACAAAAATAAAATTGAAAAAATTCTACTGAATATTGATAGAAATGTTTTAGAACATTATGACGATCCGGATTATTGCAATAAATATATTGAAAAATTTAAAAAGTATCTTGATATTGATAAAGCAAAGAATCAAGTTTATGATTATTTGGGTCTTTACAAGTTAAAAAACGATGTGCCGGAAAAGCTCGGTGTTTTTAATGGATACTATGGCGTTGTTCTTGATAAGGATGTTGATGCTGCTGAGGCTATTAGACTTCAAACTACCAAATGATTTAACGATTATCAATTTTCTAATGTTGCAAAGGATTTTCAGAAATTACCTAAATATATTAGATACAGAGATAGGATTAATGCGCATTTTATTATTTCATATTTAGCTTTAGTAGTTTTGCGTTTAGCTGGAAAAAAAAGTGGCTGACGGTATTCGTATTTTCAGCTTTATAAATCTTGCCTGGAATTAAATTTCCTATATATAAATGACGAAGGATGGATACCCATATTTAATTTGAATGAAGTCACGCCTCTGCTTCAAAAGATTATCAGTAAAGATATTACGAAGGACTTTATTCCCAACAATCTAATGAATAAAATTGTTTCAAAACATCCATAAGATTTTGCCCTCAAATTTCCTTATTACAAATTATTACAATTTCTAAAGTCAAATTATTGTAGTATTAGCAGGTATTATTCTAAACTTTGTAATTCTTCTTCCAATATTATGTATATAAATTAATATACTTGGTCGTTGAAGGGAGATTGTTATGAATAAATTAAATGTTTTAAAATCTTTTAAGTATTTTTTAGTTGGACTTATTGTTATTGCTATTGCAACTAGTTGTGTATTTTTCAAGCCAATGGACGCAAGCGCTTCTTATAACGCTGACAATGAGACAGCTGATAATACATCAACCGAAGCAAATGATGGTAGTGCTCCACTTACTTATGGTGAGTTTTGGCATTGGGATTATGATAATTCGCCAATTAGACTTTGGAGAGAAGAGTCGATGGATCATACGTTATGGCATAATTCTGGCGAAGATAGAGACTTAATATTTAAAGATGATGATGATTATGTATGTCAAGTATCAATTCATCCAAATGAAGATATTAGTGTAATTCCTTGGGGCTGGTGGGAGTCTACTTCTAAAGCAAATATTACAGATCTTGTTATTACATATATCTCACATACAAAAGATACTTTTTCAAAAGTATATACATTTTGAACTCTTAAGGCTTTAGACAAGGATAAAAATGAGTTATGTGTTTGCAAGACTAAAGCTAGTGATTTCTTAAATGAAACATTGCATACAGAGCACATTTGGCAGTGCGACGTTGTAAGTGGTGACACAACATATGCACAGTCTCCTTGGCAAGAAAAAGTAAGTTATTGGTATGTCTCAGATCTTAACGTTGCTGATCATCTCTAATTTATAAATTTATTATAATAGAATAAAATGATGGCGGAGGATTCCTTCGCCATTATTTTTTTATGTAATGATATAATACTAGCACCGATGTGCATTTATGGGAATGCGGAAAGGGCAAAAATGAACTACGAAAATGAAACAATTGCTGTAATTATACCTTGCTATAACGAGGCGATTACAATTGGCAAGGTTGTCGATGATTTCAAACGTGAACTTCCAACTGCGGATATTTATGTTTATGACAATAATTCCAGCGATGATACTGCCAAAATAGCTAAGGAGCATGGTGCTATCGTTCGTACTGAGACTCGTCAAGGTAAAGGTCGAGTTGTTCGTCAAATGACACGCGACATTACCGCAGATTATTATGTAATGGTCGATGGCGATGACACATATCCCGCCGAAGCAGTTCATGACCTGCTTAAACCTCTTCGTCAGAACATGGCAGATATGACCATTGGTGACAGGCTTAGTAATGGAAGTTATGGGGACGAGAACGACCGTGCCTTCCATGGCTTAGGGAATAATTTGGTCAGGAAGCTAATCAAGTGGATATATAAATTTGACTTTAATGATGTTATGACAGGGTATCGTGCTTACAATACAGTGTTTGCCAAGGCGCTTCCAATCTTGAGCCCTGGTTTTCAAATTGAGACTGAGCTTTCGATTCATGCGGTAGATAAAAGTTGGAGAATTGTAGAAGTTCCAATTGATTATCGCGACCGCCCCGAAGGCAGCGAAAGCAAGCTTTCCACTTTTGGCGATGGCATGAAAGTTATTATGATGATCATGTCACTTTTCAAGGAATATAGGCCATTGATGCTTTTCGGAATTATCGCAATTGTATGCTTTGTACTGGGCTTATTATGTGGTATTCCGGTCATCATCGACTATGTTAATACAGGGCTTGTTGAGCGTTTCCCAACGGCAATCCTAGCCCTCGGTTTTATGTTGTTCGCTTTGCTCAACCTTATTACTGGATGAATTTTGAGTTCGGTAGTTAAAGGTCAACGCATGCAATATGAAATAGAAGTAAATCGCATTTACGATATGTATAGAAAGGATAAATAATGCGTAAATTAGTAATGGCAGGAAATTGGAAGATGAACAAGACTATTGGAGAGGCCGTTAGCCTTGCTCAAGAAATTAGTAACGATTACGATAACGATTGGGCTGAAAAAGTCGAAGTTGTTACCTGCACTCCTTTTGTAGACTTAAAACCAGTTGTTGAAGTTTTTAACTTTGATAAATGCAACATTGGTGTAGGTGCTCAGAATTGTTACTTTGAAGAAAGTGGTGCATTTACTGGAGAAATAAGCGTTCCAATGCTTAAAGAAATTAATTGCAGTCACTGCATTATTGGTCATAGCGAGAGGCGTGAGATCTTCGGAGAGACCAATGAGATGATCAATAAGAAGGCTCATGCGCTAATTGATGCCGACATCACACCAATAATTTGTGTTGGCGAAAGTTTGAATGTTCGTGACGAAGGCACCTACGATGATTATGTTCGCAAGCAAGTTCAAGCCGCTTTTGCTGGTATCGATGCTGTGGATGCTGAGAATTGCATTGTTGCTTACGAACCAATTTGGGCTATTGGAACAGGTAGAACTGCCACTCCAGAACAGGCCGAAGAAGTTTGTGCTGCCGTTCGTGATGAAATCAAAAAGATTTATGATGATCGTGTTGCCCAAAACATTCGAGTTCTTTATGGAGGAAGCATGAAACCCGAGAATGCCGAAGGTCTTCTTGCAAAAGAAAATATTGATGGTGGTTTAATTGGTGGAGCAGCGCTTAAGGCAGATAGCTTCATTGATCTTTGCAAAGCGTGCTTATAGATGAAAAATCCAGCTTGTTTAATAATAATGGATGGTTTTGGCCTTGCTGATGCAGGTCCTGGTAATGCCATTGCTGCAGCTAAAACACCTAATATAGACAAGTTTTTTGCTGAACATAAAATGTGTAAGCTTCAAGCAAGCGGCGAAGCTGTGGGCTTGCCTTCGGGGCAAATGGGTAACAGCGAAGTTGGCCACCTTAACATCGGAGCGGGCCGCGTTGTTTATCAAGAACTTACTCGCATAAACAAGGCATGCGAAGATGGCTCCATTCTTAAAAATGAAGTTCTTGTTGAAGCTTGCAAAAATGCCAAGGAAAATAATGGTGTACTTCATCTTATGGGATTAATTAGCGATGGCGGGGTACACTCGAATCTTGAACATTTATATGCATTGTTTGATCTTGCAATCCAGCAAGATGTTCCGCAAGTCTTCGTTCATTGTTTTATGGACGGGCGTGATGTTCCCCCAACAAGTGGTGTTGAATATATCAAGCAGCTTGAAGAGCAAATTCTTTGCAAAAATGCACAAAGCATAAGTGCTGGTAAAAGCACATCTATTGTGGTTGCTAGCATTCAAGGCCGCTACTATGTAATGGACCGCGACAAGCGTTGAGACCGCGTTGAAAAAGGTTATGATGTAATTGTCAAAGGCCAACCATTATGTGAAGGTAAGACTGCGGTCGATGTTTGTGAGGAATCTTATAAAAACGATGTGACCGATGAGTTCATTGTTCCAACTTCGCTAATTTCACGAGGTATGAAGGATGGCGATAGCCTTGTCTTCTTTAATTTTAGGCCCGACCGCGCACGTCAAATTACTCATGCGTTGACCGATGCAGATTTCAGCGACTTTGATGTTAGTGGGCGTCCAAAAGTTCATTACGTTTGCTTGACAGAATATGATGAGACTTTCGATTTGCCTGTTGCATTTCCTAAGGAATTCCCACAAAATGTTTTGGCGGATGTTTTGGCCGAGAATGGCCTGGTCCAGTACCATACTGCAGAGACTGAAAAATATGCTCACGTTACATTTTTCTTAAATGGTGGCATTGAAGCGCCAAAGAAAAATGAACTCCGCAAGCTTATAAATAGTCCAAAAGTTGCAACCTATGATTTGCAGCCAGAAATGTCTGCACCCGAAGTTGCATCCACTCTTTGCGAGGCAATTAACAATGACACTGCAGATGTCTACATCGTTAACTTCGCAAATTGCGACATGGTAGGACACACCGGAGTGTTTGATGCTGCTGTTAAAGCCGTCGAAGCTGTGGATTCGGCCGTGGGCCAGGTAGTCTCTGCTATGGAAGCAAAACATGGCCTTGCATTAATCACTGCCGACCACGGCAACGCAGATGTCATGAAAGATGAAAATAACAAGCCAGTTACCGCACACACTACCAATCCTGTTCCATTTGTATTGCTCGACTACACTGGAGAGAATCGTGAACTTAATGGTGGTGAGGGCGCCCTTTGCGATATTGCTCCAACTTTATTAAGTCTAATTAATATAGATATACCTAGTGAAATGACTGGAAAATGTTTGATGTAGGTAATACAAGCCTTGTAGAATTTTCTAAAATCCGCGAAGACAAGAATCTGGATTGTCATATCTTCGGCAAGTTAGAATATTCTAATTCTGCTGGTTCTACAAAGGATAGGATTGCTAAGCAAATTATCGACGAGGCCATTGCATCAGGTAAGCTTCAAGATGGTTATGAAATTGTTGAGGCTACATCGGGAAATACTGGTATTGCGCTTGCTTCATATGGGCGTGAGCTTGGATATAATGTCAAAATCTTTATGCCAACTAATATGTCGCAAGAGCGCAAGGACTATATCGAAAATGCAGGCGCACAGCTTGTGTTGACTGATGATAGCTTAAATGTTGAAGGTTCAGTTGAGGCTGCGAAGGATTATGTTGCTTCTAATGAAAAATGTTTCTACGCCGATCAATTTAATAATCATTGCAATTTTGATGCGCATTATACGACTACAGGTCCCGAAATTTGGGAACAGCGTAACGGCGCAGTAGATGCTTTTGTTGCTGGAATTGGGACTGGTGGAACGCTAAAAGGCGTTGGAGATTTTCTTAAAGAGAAAAATCCAGATGTTAAACTTTTTGCTGTCCTTCCGGCAGATAACCCTCATGTAATTCAGGGTATTGGCGATGGCTTCGATCCGCCGTTTTTCAAAGAAAACACTAATATAAATGATGTTATTAAAGTTAAAAACGAAGACGCGTTAAAGTACTTTGATTGAATTAACTCTCAGGAAGGCTTCTCAGCTGGTATTTCTTCGGGTGCCAATCTCTTTGCTGCTCTAGAAATAGCAAAGAATCATAGTGATATTAACAATATAGTAATTATGTGTGCCGATGGCGCCGATCGCTATTAATTTATATTAGAGTAAATAATTTTTTATCTTTCTCGTATCCTGCGATTTTATGTTATTATACCAACTTGCGCCCGTGGGAAAATCAACACGCCCGGAAGCGTGGAAGGACTTACTCGCCCGCACAAAGGCGCTGGACAAAAGGAGATTAAAGTGGGAATGAAAACATTTAAACCAACTTCTGCTGGTAAGCGTTTTCAGACGGTTGCAGACTTCGCCGAAGTTACAAAGACAACCCCTGAGAAGAGCTTGATTGCCAAAAAGAAGAACCACGCCGGCCGTAACAACTATGGCCGTATCACAACACGTCATCAAGGTGGCGGTGTAAAACGCAAGTATCGCGTTATTGATTTCAAAAGAGATAAAGACGGCGTTCCAGCAAAGGTTGCTAGCATTGAGTATGATCCAAACCGCTCAAGCTACATTGCCCTTCTTCACTATGCAGATGGTGAGAAGCGCTATATCCTTCAGCCTAAGGGCTTAAAGGTTGGAGACACTGTTATTTCTGGCGAAGGCCAAGACATCAAACCTGGCAACGCAATGCCATTGGATAAGATCCCTGTTGGTTCTTTTATCCATGCTGTTGAAATGCAACCAGGTAAAGGTGCTGCAATGGCTCGAAGCGCAGGCACAAGCATTCAGTTAATGGGTAAGGAAGGCGATTACGCTATTCTTCGTATGCCATCTTCTGAAATGCGCCGCGTTCTTCTAACTTGCCGTGCAACTGTTGGCGAAGTTGGAAATGCCGAACATGTTAATATCAAGATTGGTAAAGCTGGCCGCAACCGTTGGAAAGGTATTCGTCCAACTGTTCGTGGTACTGCAATGAACCCAGTCGATCACCCACACGGTGGTGGTGAAGGTAAAAACAAGAGTGCTGGACGTCATCCAGTATCTCCATGGGGTCAGCCTGCAAAGGGTGCACGTACTCGTAACCCTAAAAAAGCAAGCAGCCGCTTAATAATTAGAAGGAGAAAAGCATAATGAGTAGAAGTCTTAAAAAAGGCCCTTTTGTAGAGCCTCGCTTGCTTAGCCGCATTGATGCAATGAATCAGGCTGGCAAAAAAGAAGTTGTAAAAACTTGGTCTCGCTCAAGCACAATCTTCCCTGATATGGTAGGTCATACAATTGCTGTTCATGATGGACGCAAACATGTACCTGTTTATATCAGTGAAAGCATGGTTGGCCATAAGCTTGGCGAATTTGCTCCAACGCGTACGTTCCGTGGCCATTCGTCTTCTGGTAAGGAATAGGTGATATAGATGGAAAGTAAAGCTCAAGCAAAATATATCAGAATCAGCCCTCGCAAGGCACGTATGGTTGTTGACCAAATTCGTGGCAAGAGTGTTGAGGAAGCAAGGCTGGCACTTCGCTTTATTGAGCGTGCAGCTGCCGAAGACGTCGAAAGTGCGCTTAACTCTGCTGTAGCTAACGCCGAAGACGTACACAAACTTCGCGCTGAACAATTAAAGGTAAGCGAAGCCTATGTTGACGAAGGCCCAACCCTAAAGCGTTACCGCCCTCGTGCAAAAGGTGCTGCTAGCCGCATTAATAAAAGAACATGCCATATTACAGTTGTTGTATCTAATGGCAAAGACGATAAGAAGGAGGCATAATGGGTCAAAAAGTTAACCCAACCGGTTTTAGATTAGGCATTACCGAAAACTGGCGCAGCCGTTGGTATGCTGACAAAGATTATGCCGATCAACTTAATAATGATCTTGCTGTTCGTAAGTATCTAGAAAAGCGCCTTGAGAAATGTGCTTTGTCTAAGGTAGAGATCGAACGTACTGGCGAGAAAATTAAAATCATTATTGTTACCGCACGTCCTGGTGCTGTTATTGGTAAGGAGGGCGCAGACATCGAAGGCCTTCGCAACGAAGTCGAGAAGATTGTTGGTGCAAAGGTTGCTATTGATGTTGTTGAAGTTAAGCGTCCAGAGCTCGATGCAACTTTAATTGCTAAGAGTGTTGCCGAACAGTTAGAAGGACGTATTGCTTTTAGACGTGCAATGAGAAAAGCAGTTCAGAGCGCTCAAAAGTCTGGTGCACAGGGCATTCGCCTTCAGGTATCTGGACGTTTGGGTGGTGCTGAAATGTGCAGACGTGAGTGGTATGGTGAGGGGAGAATTCCTCGTCACACACTTCGTGCTCAAATAGATTATGGTTTTGCGATTGCAGCTACTCAAATGGGTAGCATTGGCGTTCAAGTTTGGGTTTATTATGGTGATGTTCTTCCAGGACAACGCCCAACTAATCCTGCTCTTGAAAGTAGCTCTCGCCCGAATAGACGTGGTGGACGTGGTAAACGCCCAGCAGCTGAGAGGGGTGCTAAATAATGTTAATGCCAAAAAGAGTAAGACACCGCAAGGTACAGCGCGGTAGCATGAAAGGAAAGGCCAAGGGTGGCACAAAGCTTGCCCACGGTTCTTGGGGAATTCGTGCAATGGAATCTGCTTGGATTACAAATAGGCAGATCGAAGCTGCTCGTATTGCGATGACACGTGCTATGAAACGTGGTGGTAAAGTTTGGATCACAATTTTCCCAGACAAGCCAATAACTAAAAAACCACTTGAAACTCGTATGGGTAAAGGTAAAGGTAACCCTGAAGCTTGGGTTGCTGTTGTTAAGACAAACAGAATTATGTTTGAAATTGATGGTGTCGAAGAAGAGGTCGCACGTGAGGCTCTTCGTCTTGCCATTACAAAATTACCTATCAAGTGCAAGATTGTTAATAAAGAGACAGAGGAGGCTGATAAATAATGGCTGATTTAAAGAATTCGGACATAAGGACCCTTTCTGTCGAAGATTTATACGCAAGATTAAAAGATGCTCGCGCTGAGCTATTCAACCTTCGCTTCCAAATGGCTACAAGTCAGTTGGATAACACTTCGCGTGTAAAGGTTGTTAAGAAGCAAATCGCTCGCATCCAGACAGAAATGCGCGCAAGAGAAATTGCTGCTCAAGAGGCATAAAGGAGTAAATGATGGCTGAAAAGAAAGAAACTCGCAATTTAAGAAAAACTCGTCAGGGTGTAGTTGTTAGTGCTTCTGGCGACAAAACTTGCGTTATTAAAATTGAAGAGAAAAAACAGCATCCTGTTTATAAAAAGATGATGACAACTTCAAAGAAGCTTCATGCTCATGATGAGAAAAACGAAGCTGAAGTTGGGGATACTGTATTAGTAATGGAAACTCGTCCAATGTCTAAGTTAAAGCATTGGCGTCTTCTAAAAATTGTTGAGAAGGCTAAATAGTTAAAGGCAGGTATTATCATGATACAGATGCAAACATACCTAAGTGTAGCCGACAACTCTGGAGCTCGTAAAGTCCAGTGTATTAAGGTTTTAGGTGGAAGTAAGCGTCGTTATGCAGGCCTTGGTGACAAGATTGTTTGTGCTGTTAAAGAGGCTATTCCTGGTGGTGCTGTTAAGAAGGGCGACGTTGTTAAATGCGTTGTTGTTCGCACTAAAAATCAGGTTCGCCGAAATGACGGTTCATACATTCGTTTCGACCAAAATGCTTGTGTAATTATTAACGACGAAGGCGAGCCACGTGGAACTCGTGTTTTTGGACCGGTTGCAAGGGAACTTCGTGATAAGAAATACACACGTATTGTTTCTCTAGCACCAGAGACTTTATAGGCGGTGATTGTTGTGGCTAAATTACACATTAAAAAAGGTGACAAGGTTCGCGTTTTGAGTGGTAAGGATAAAGGCGCCGAAGGCGAGGTCATTCGCGCTTATCCATCGCAAAATCGCGTAATTGTTGAAAAAGTTAATATGATCAAGCGTCATATGCGTCCTACTCAGCAAAACCCTAAAGGTTCTATTAGCGAGAAAGAGGCAGCTATTGATGCTTCTAATGTAATGCTAATTTGTCCATCATGCAACAAACCTGCTCGTGTAGGTAATGTTAAGGACGAAAAAGGCAATACACAAAGAGTTTGCAAGAAATGCAAAAAGACATTTTAGTAGGTGATAGATAATGGCAATGCCTAGATTAAAAGAAAAATATACAAAAGAAATTGTACCAGCAATTATGAAGGAGTTTGGTTATAAGAACATCAATCAAGTTCCTCGTATTGAAAAAGTTGTTGTTAACATGGGTGTTGGCGAAGCAGCAACTGACAAGAAATTAATCAATGGTGCAGTTGAAGATTTAAGTGTTATTACTGGCCAAAAGCCAATGACCACTCGCGCAAAGAAATCCATCGCTGGTTTTAAACTTCGCGAAGGTATGGCAATTGGTGCTAAAAGCACTATCCGTGGAGACAGAATGTGGGAGTTTATTGATAGACTCTTGGCTACTGCTCTTCCTCGTGTTCGCGACTTTCGTGGACTTAGCCAGAAAAGCTTTGATGGCCGCGGTAACTACAGCTTAGGCTTAACCGAGCAACTTGTTTTTACCGAGGTAGACTATGACAAAGTTGACCACACACGTGGTATGGATATAACAATAGTAACTACTGCGAATGAAAACGAGCCAGCATATAAATTGCTACAAATGTTGGGCTTCCCATTCGCCGATTAATAGAGAAAAGGTAGAGAGGAAAATCATGGCAAAAAAATCTATGATAGCAAAAGCAAACAAACCTGCTAAGTATGCGACTCGTCAGCACAACCGCTGCAGCAGATGTGGACGCCCACGCGCTTATTATCGTAAATTTGATATGTGCCGCGTTTGTGTTCGTGAGCTTGCAAATAAAGGTGAATTACCAGGCGTAACAAAGTCGTCTTGGTAAGAGATTGAGGTGATGTAAATGGGAATGACTGATCCAATAGCAGATATGTTGACCAGAGTTCGTAATGCGAACCAAGCTGGTGCGCCAAAGGTAAGCATGCCTAGCTCCAAAAAGCTTGTTGAAATTGCTCGCATTATGAAGGAAGAAGGATTTGTTGCTGGTTATGATGTTGTCAAAGACACTCCAGTTGACAAACTTGAGGTCACTTTGAAATATGGCGAAAACAAAGACAAGACAATTAGAGGTATTAAACGCATCTCTAAGCCTGGTCTTCGTATTTATGCTGGTAAAGATGATTTACCACGTGTACTTGGAGGCTTGGGTTGTGCGATTATCTCTACTAGTAGCGGAGTTATGACAGATCGCGATGCCCGTCAAAAAGGTGTTGGTGGCGAAGTCATGGCCTATATTTGGTAGGAGGTTGAAATGTCACGTGTAGGAAATAACCCAATCCAAATTCCTGAAGGCGTGGAAGTACGCGTTGAGGGTGCAAAGGTCAACGTTAAAGGCCCTAAGGGTGAGTTGACTCGCGAATTTGATTCTCGCATGAAAATTGAACAAGCTGATAATGTTGTAAAGGTTGTTCGTCCTAATGACGAGCGCGAAGTTGTTGCAATGCATGGACTAACACGCAGCTTGTTAAACAATATGGTTGAAGGTGTTAGCAAGGGTTTTGAGAAAAAACTCGAGCTTACTGGTGTTGGTTACAGGGCTATGCTTAAAGGCCGTGACCTTGAACTTCAACTTGGTTATTCACATCCTGTTGTTGTTAAAGCTCCTGAAGGAATTACCTTTGAAGCTCCAAGCCAAGAGGAAATTTTTGTAAAGGGCATTGATAAACAATTGGTCGGCGAGATTGCTGCAAATATTAGAAAACAACGTCCACCTGAGCCTTATAAGGGTAAAGGTATCAAGTATGAAGGCGAACACATTCGTCGTAAACTTGGTAAGGCTGCAAAGACGGAGGCATAGTATGAAAAAGTTAGTTAAGAAACAAGCTGGTTTAAAACGTCGCCACACACGTGTTCGTGGCAAGGTCGAAGGCACAGCTAAATGCCCTCGTTTATGCGTTACTCGCAGCAATAAAAATTTGTATGTTCAATTTGTCGATGATGTTGCTGGAAAGTCTCTTTGCGGAATTTCTACACATTCGGCAGATTTTAAAAAGACCAAGAAAAATGGAGCAACTGTTGAGGGTGCTTCGGAGCTTGGTAAATTAGCTGCAAAAGCAGCACAAGACAAAAAGATTAAGAAAGTTGTTTTTGATAGAGGTGGAAACCTTTATCACGGACGCATCAAGGCGCTAGCTGAAGGTTGCCGTGAGGGCGGATTAGAGTTTTAGAAAGGATATGTAATGGCTCAAAAACCTCAAAAAAGAGAAGCTCATGTCGACGAACTAGAAGAACGCGTTGTTCATATCAATCGTGTTGCTAAAGTTGTAAAGGGTGGCCGCCGCTTCGGTTTGACCGCACTTGTCGTCATTGGAGATCATAATGGTAAGGTTGGAATTGGAATGGGCAAAAGCCAAGAAGTTCCAATTGCTGTTAACAAAGCAGTTGCCGAAGCCAAGAAAAATATGTTCAAGGTTTCCCTTACTCCTGAAAAAACTGTTCCTCATGAGATCATGGGCGAATATGGCGCTGGCCGCGTTTTAATTAAACCAGCTACACCTGGTACAGGTATTATCGCTGGTTCTGCTGCTCGTGCTATTTTGGAGCTTGCTGGTGTTACCGATGTATTTGCTAAGAGCCTTGGCACAGACAACATCATGAACGTTGTTAAGGCTACTGCAAATGGTTTACAAAATCTTGAAAGCCCTAATCAGGTTTCTCATCGAAGGGGTATGTCTGTTCAAAAAATCTTTGGCATCAAAGAAACAAAGAAGGCTGCTCCTAAAGAGGAAAAGAAGGCTGAATCTAAAGTTGGTGAAAAATCTAGCGTTAGTGCTAAAAAACCAGCTGAAAAAAAGCCTGCTGCTAAAAAGGAGGCTGATAAATAATGGCTAAGAAATTAGTAATTACACAGGTTGGTAGCGAGATTTCTCGCCCAGAGACACAGGCTAAAACCTTGAAGGCCCTCGGCCTCGGTAAGATTGGTCGTACTGTCGAGCAACCTGATAACGAAGCAATTCGTGGTATGATTTTTAAAGTAAAACATCTTGTTAAGGTGGAGGAGAAATAATGGAACTTATAGATTTAAAACCTGCCGAAGGTTCTCGCCACGCTAAAAAGCGCGTTGGTCGCGGTATTGGTAGTGGCCTTGGTAAAACAAGTGGCCGTGGTATGAATGGTCAAATGTCTCGTGCTGGTGGCGGTAAGCGCGCTGGCTTCGAAGGTGGTCAAACTCCACTTGCAAGACGTCTTCCAAAGCTTCCTGGTTTTAACAACATCAACAGGACAGAATATGTTCCTGTAAATGTTTCTCGTCTTGAGGAAAAATACAAGGCTGGCGAAGTTGTAGACGTTGATTCTTTGAAGAAATACGGAATCATCAAAACAACTGATTGTGTTGTAAAAGTTTTGGGTTCTGGAGACATTAAGAAAAAATTAACAGTAAAGGTTGATAGTGTTTCGGCTTCAGCTAAGGCGAAAATCGAGAAAGCCGGAGGAAAGGTTGAAGAGCCTTGTTAAGATCATTAATTGATGCATTTAAGGTTCGCGAGCTTCGCAACAAAATTTTGTTTACGCTGGCGATTCTTGCTTTATACAGGTTGGGAGCATACATTCCTGTACCTGGTATTCCTTTTAAGGGTTTTGCTGAAAGCTTCCAGGATAGTGGTGTTGCCATGAGCATGTTGGACTTGTTTACAGGTGGTGCTTTATCCAGGTTTTCGGTATTCTCATTAGGCATTATGCCTTACATCACGGCTAGCATTATTATGCAGTTGATGCAGGGTGTTATTCCTGCTGTTGGCCGTTGGGCTAAAGAAGGCGAATCTGGACAGCGCAAGATTACTCAAGCTACCAGGTATTTAACTCTTGGTCTTGGTCTTATTAATGCTGTCGGTTATTTGCTTTTGTTCCAAAGTAGTCAATATGGTGTTGTATTTGACGAAAGCAAAATGGGTGTTCCTGTTTGGCTTACAAGCATCGTAATTGTATTTACATTAATTGCTGGTACTGCTTTTATCATGTGAATGGGCGAGCTTATCACTCAACATGGTATTGGTAATGGTATGTCGCTTATCATCTTTACTTCGATTATTTCACGTGTACCTTCGGCAATTTATTCGTCAATCACAATTCAAAACGACACTGGAATGGGTATTGCTGTTACAGTTTTGATTTTGCTTGTTGTTATTGCCTGCATACCGTGCATTATTTTTGTTGAGCGTGCGCAACGCAGAATTCCTGTTAACTATGCAAAGCGTGTTCAGGGACGTAGAATGATGGGTGGTCAGAGCACTTACATTCCTCTAAAGGTTAATGCTGCTGGTGTTATTCCAATCATCTTCGCAAGTTGTATTATCTACTTCCCGGCACAAATTGCTGCATTCTTTAACGTGGAATGGCTAAACAACTTCAGTAATGCAATTTCAAGCGGATGGATTAACTGGATTGTTACTGTTGTATTGATTGTTTTCTTTGCATATTTCTATACATCAATGGTTTTCAATCCTCAAGAAACTGCAGACAATATTCAGAAGCAAGGTGGATTTGTACCTGGTGTTCGTCCTGGACGTGCCACGGTTCAATATATCAAAGATGTAATTAACCACATTACACTTCCTGGTGGTTTGTTCATCGCTGTGATTGCAGTTGTGCCTTCGATCTTGGTTTCATTTACGAATAACCAGTTGATCCAGGCCTTCGGTGGTACTTCTATCTTAATTATGATTGGTGTTGCACTTGACACCATGAGCAAGATTGAGTCACAGCTAAAGATGTACAACTACGACGGCTTCTTCAAATAGTCTATATCTAGGGAAACCTTTTCTCTAAACCACTAGATGTGGTATAATACGAGCTCGTAAGTTTAGAGAAAGGAAAACTTATGATGTTAGCAAAGGTAGCTACTACCACTTCTGATGCCGTAGGTGCTGCAACTTTTGGAGCATTTTTGGGCGCATTCCTAGTTTGGATTGTATGTATTGCACTTGCTTATGAGATTTTATTGATTGTCTCATACTGGAAGTTATACAACAAAGCTGGGGAAAAGGGCTGGAAGGCAATCATTCCATTTTATAACGAGTATATTCGTTATAAGATTACATGGAAGCCTTCGATGTTCTGGGTCCTATTGGCTACAGGTGTTATTAGTGGTGTTTTAGCCAATTTGGTTGACCAAGGCCAGATCACTGGTGTTGCTGCAACAGTTTGTGTATTGATTGCTCTTGCACTTTGTATTGCTTTTGTTGTTGTCAACATTATTAGTGAGGTTAAACTTGCTAAGGCTTATGGTAAGGGCGTAGGCTTTGCTGTGGTTCTTATCTTGACTAGCTTTATTGCTCTTGATTGGATTCCAATGTTAGTTTTAGCATTTGGTAAGTCAAAATATGTTGGCCCTTGGAAGCCTGCTAAAAAATAGTTTTAACTAACATTAAATCTTATGAATAGCCTGCATTCGTGTGGGCTATTCGTGTATAATAATGTTCAAAGAGAAAGGGTACAAATGTCAACTAGCGCACAACAAATTGCTGAACTTCGTAGACAAATCATGATTCAACAAATATTGCCTACCATTATTACGTCCATTGTTTTGGGTGTATTATCTTATTTAGCAAGTGCTATTGGCCTAATAAAGATGTTTGATAAGGCTGGTGAAAAAAATTGGAAGGCATGGGTACCTTTTTACAACACTTATATATTGTTTAAGTTATGCTGGAAGAAGGATTATTTCTGAGCTATCCCAATTGGATGTGTTTTGGTTGCGATTATTGGCAATATTAGAGTTGGATCTGTTTGGGCAACTGTAATATTGGTTATAATTTGCATTGTTTTGTTTGCAATGTTCGTTTTGGAGTGTTTCTTGGCATATCATATTGCTAGGTGCTACGGAAAAAGTTGGCCTTGGGTTGTCGGCTTGATTTTCATTCCATGTGTAATGTATATTCTTCTTGGATGAGGTAGTGCTAAGTTTGATCCTATACATAAGGCTTTAGTTAAGGCAAAAAATGTTCCTAAAAAACCGAAGACACTTGAAAAGCCTGCTGCAAAGCCAAAACCAAAAGCAGCTTCAAAACCTAAGCAGCCAGATTATATTGACCCTAAGCCAAAGGCTAAATTTTAATATATAACAATTTCAAAGGAGGTCACATGAGTAAGTACGTAATGGCTCTTGATGCTGGTACGACTAGTAACCGCTGTATTCTTTTTGACAAATCTGGCAAAATTTGTAGTGTTGCCCAAAAGGAGTTTACACAAATCTTTCCAAAACCTGGTTGGGTTGAGCATAACGCAGATGAGATTTGAACAACTCAGCTGGAAGTTGCACGCGAAGCTATGGAAAAAGCAGGTGCAAAGGCTACAGATATTGCTGCTATTGGCATTACAAACCAGCGTGAAACTACCATTGTTTGGGACAAGGTAACAGGTCAACCTGTTCATAATGCTATTGTTTGGCAATGCAGACGTACTTCGGAATATTGTGACAGCTTAAAAGATAAAGGTCTAACTGATAAATTTCAAAAGAAGACAGGTCTTGTAATTGATGCATATTTCTCTGGCACTAAAATTAAATGGATTTTGGATAATGTTCCAGATGCCCGTAAACGTGCGGAAAAAGGCGAGCTTCTCTTCGGCACTGTTGAGACTTGACTTATCTGGAATTTGACAAAGGGTGCTGTTCATGCAACCGATTATTCAAATGCTTCGCGCACGATGCTTTTCAACATCAATACTCTTGAGTGGGATGATGAAATCCTAAAAGAGTTAGACATTCCAAAGAGTATGCTACCTGAGGCTCGACCAAGTTCAGGTGACTTTGGTGAGGCGGATGCGGAAATGTTTGGCGCGCCTATCAAGATTGGTGGTGCGGCAGGTGACCAGCAAAGTGCGCTTTTTGGTCAAACTTGCTTTGATAAAGGCGAGGTTAAAAATACTTATGGTACTGGATGCTTCATGCTTATGAACACTGGTGAAAAACCTGTCCTTTCTAAAAACGGTTTGCTAACAACAATTGCATGGGGCCTTGATGGCAAGGTAAATTATGCTTTGGAAGGTTCAATTTTTGTTGCTGGTGCGGCCATCCAGTGGCTTCGTGATGAGATGGAATTTGTAGAGCAATCTCCGGACTCCGAAGCCGCAGCACTTGCTGTTGAAGATACCAATGGATGCTATGTTGTTCCTGCATTTACAGGTCTTGGTGCCCCGCATTGAGATCAATATGCACGCGGAACTATTGTTGGATTGACCCGTGGTGTAAATAAGAATCATATTATTCGTGCGACCTTAGATTCGCTGTGTTACCAGACCTTCGATGTTTTGGAGGCCATGGAAAACGATAGTGGCATCAAGATTGTTGGACTTAAAGTTGATGGTGGAGCAAGTGCAAACAATTATTTGATGCAAACCCAAGCCGATGTTATTAATGCGCCGGTTGTTCGCCCGACTTCGGTAGAAACAACTGCTGTAGGTGCTGCTTATTTGGCTGGTTTGGCAGTTGGATATTGGAAAGACACTAAAGATATTCAAGCTAACTGGGAAATTGATAGGATCTTCGAGCCAAAGATCGAAGATGATAAACGTAAGGAAATGCTTGATGGCTGGCATAAGGCTGTTAAGTGTTCATATGGTTGAGCAAAATAGAGGATAATTATGAACGAAATTCTTGATATGAAAATCGAAGAAATGCCGATGTGCGAATTCGATTGCAGTTGTGGGAGGCACCATAGTTTTAGCCTACACGATTTATCTATTAAAAGTGGTGCGATTAATGAACTTCCAAGAGTTGCAGGCGATTTTAAAGACGAAGACATCCTTGTTGTGTTTGATAATAACACCTACGAAGTAGCAGGCAAGCGTGCTGTTGAGGTTTTAAAAGATGCTGGTTTTAAGAGCGTTCGCGAAATGCTTTTTGATACTGGCAGCGACATTTTAATTCCAAATGCAGAGACCATTGGAAGAATTTTGTTTGGTGTTAATAAAGAAACCAAGCTTATCATAGGTGTTGGATCTGGCGTTATTAACGATTCCATCAAGTATGTTTCTTCACGCGCGCACATCCCTTATGTTATTGTTGCCACTGCGCCTTCGATGGATGGATATGTTTCTGCGGGATGTCCCGTGCTTTTTGATGGATTGAAAATTTCTCTACAGGGCGACCTTGCTTATGGGGTTATTGGCGATACTGAAATTCTTAAAACCGCACCATCTGACTTAATTCAAGCTGGTTTTGGAGATGTGGTTGGAAAAATTACAGCGCTTATAGATTGGGATTTGGCGGTTAAAGCTAATGGCGACTACCGATGCGACACTTGCGTTAAGCTTGTTCAAGATGCGTTGGATAAATGCTTCAAAAAAGTTGATGGTTTGCCGAAGCGTGACGAAGAAGCTTTGGGAGCCTTGATGGAGGCCTTAACTTTGACAGGTGTAACCATGGCGCTTGTTGGAATTTCACGCCCTGCTTCTGGTAGCGAGCATATTTTGTCTCATTATTGGGAGATGGATTATGTTGCTCGTGGGCTTAACCCTGTGCATCATGGCGTTACAGTTGGTGTTGCTACACCTGTTGTATGCCGAATGTTCGAAGAGCTAGCAGACATTATGCCTGAAGGTGTTATGGATTGGTTGATGCCAAGCGCCGAAGTCAAGGAATTGCTTGCAAAAGCCGGCAGCCCTGTGACACCTAAAGATGCTGGAATCTCAAAGGATTTGTTCCATAAGAGTATGTTGGAGGCTTATAAGATTCGCGACCGCTATTCAATTTTGCGTTTTGCTGTTGAGAATAATCGCATTAATGAATTGGCAGACAAAATCACATCGGAGATCTATGGCTAAGATAACTTTTATTGGGTCTGGACAGATGGCGAGCGCCATCACTTTTCCTGCTTTTGAAAATGGCAATGAAGTAAGGCTTGTAGGTAGCCCACTTGATGGGGAAATCATCGATGCTCTTCGCAAGGATGGCTTTCACTCAAATCTTCAACGTCAACTTCACGACGGAATTAAATATTACAAAATCGACGAAGTCAAAGATGCTCTTGCTGGAGCCGATCTTGTCATTTGTGGCGTTTCTAGCTTCGGAGTTGATTGATGGGCCGAAGAAATTTTGCCAATTTTAGACGAGAACGTCCCAATGATGTCTGTAACAAAAGGTCTTATTAATTTACCTGGTGGAAATATGATTCCTTATCCTAAATATTGGGAATCTAAGTTGCCAGAAGGTTCAAATCTTGAGCTTTATGCAATTGGCGGCCCTTGCGAAGCAAAGTGTTTGGCTAGTCATGTTCATTCTAGTGTTGGATATTGTGGCCCAGACATGGAAAAGCTTAAATGAATCAAGAGTTTGCTTACAACAGATTATTATCACATCAGTTTAACTACAGATGTTGTTGGTTTGGAAGTTTCTGTTGCAATTAAAAATGCATACGCGCTTGCAACATCAATCTCTCATGGCATGGCTGAAGTTGACGGTCGTGATGGAATTAATCATTGAAATATGGAAAGCGCTTTGTTTATGCAAAGTACAAAAGAAATGACGAAGCTCTTGCAAATCTTCGCTGGCAATATTGATATGTTGCAATATTCAGTTGGGGATTGTCATGTAACTTCGCAAGGTGGTCGAAGCCGCTTGGTTGGAACTTTGCTTGGTAAAGGTTATACAATCGATGAGGCATTAGAGCAGCTCAAAGGGCAAACTTTAGAAGCTGTTGTTGTTTCAAAACGCTTGGGTCAAGCAATCGAAGAGCGTGGAATGCAAAAAGATTTTCCACTTCTTATGCATGTGTACGATTTGCTTTTGGGTAAAACCACTGTAGATATCCCATGAGAAAAATTCGAAGAATAAGGAACTTATGGATGACAAATTAAAAGACATAAAACTTTTCGTGCTTGATATGGATGGCACTGTTTATCTTGGCGATGAACCTATCGAAGGCTCACTTGAGTGGATTCGAAATATTGAAGCTGACCCAGAGCGCGATTTTATTTTCTTTACTAATAATGCTTCTAAAGTTCCAAGTATTTATGTTGATAAACTTGCAAAAATGGGTCTTGAAGTTAGCGAGGATAAAATTGTAACCGCTGGTGATGTTTGTGCACAATTTTTAAAGGAAAATTATCCTGGTGCAAAAATTTATCTTAATGGAACACCTGCTCTTGAAAAAAATTGAGCCGAAAATGGCATAAACCTTGTAAAAGATAACCCTGACGTGTGTGTCCAGAGCTTCGATACAACACTAACTTACGAAAAACTTGATCGCATTTGTCATTTTATTCGAAATGGTGCGGATTTTATTGCTACTCACAAGGACATAAATTGCCCTACGGAATATGGATTTATGCCAGATTGTGGTGCAATGTGCGAGCTAATTAAATCTTCAACTGGAGTTGCTCCGCGTTTCTTCGGTAAGCCTTATAAAGAGACTGTTGATATGCTTACATCCATTACAGGTATTGAAGCAAAAAATATGGCTTTTGTTGGCGACCGCCTCTACACTGATGTTGCTACCGGAGTAAATAATGGAGCAATTGGAATTTTGGTTCTCTCTGGTGAAAGTGATATGAAAACCGTTGAACAAAGCGATGTTAAGCCCACTGCTATATTCAATAAATTAGCAGAAATATGTTAGAATTATTAGGTCGAGCGAAAGGATCATATGAAATATTTCATGGGAATTGATATGGGTACACAAGGTGCTCGTGTTGGTGTCTTTGATGAAAATGGTAAGCAAGTTGCCGATGCCACAAAAGGCTGGGAGACTAAATATCCCAAACCTGCATGGGCAGAACAAGATCCTAACGTTTGGTGGGATTGTGTTAAGCTTGCTCTGGCTGATGCAAGTTCTCAAATGAGTGACGAAGTTAAAGCCAACATTGCAACTGTAACTGTGGATGCTACGGCTTCGACGTTTTTCCCTGTTGATAAAAATATTAATGCCCTTAGCGATGCTATTATGTGAATGGACATGCGTGCTACCGAAGAGGCTGCCGAACTTAATGCCACTGGACATGCGGTTTTAGAGCATTGTGGAGGAGAGGCTAGCCCAGAGTGGTTTGTTCCAAAAGTTATGTGGGTTAAACGCCATGAACCTGAACTTTATAAAAATACTTACAAATTTTTAGATCAACTTGATTGAATCAACTATAAATTGTCAGGTGTACTTTGCTCTTGTATGTGCACAGTGGTTTGTAAATATCATTATGTTGAGGAGCTTGGCGGATATTGTAAAGATTTTTATGATTCTATTGGCTTGGAAGATTGAAACGAAAAGGTTTTCGATCGCATTGAGTTAATTGGTGCCGATCTTGGAAATTTGCATCCAGAAATTTGTGATGAGTTTGGAATTTCAAAAGACGCCAAGCTGATCATGGGTGGAATTGATGCTCATATTGGAATGTTTGGAACCAATGCATTTACCGAAGGTAAGCTTTCGGTTAATATGGGTACAAGTTTTTGTATTCTTGGAAACATTAATGATAGCTCTAAAAAGCTAAGCAGTTTTTGAGGTCCTTATAAAAATGCAGTTTGTGAAGGCGCGGGTTGTGTTGAAGGTGGACAGTCGGCGGCGGCTGGTCT
>JAZUHG010000006.1:0-12195 GCA_045641605.1 Phoenicibacter sp.
ATAACTATGTTCATAACCATCATAAGCCTTATTATAAAGTGTTGGAGGTGTAATATATGTATATTGAAGAGTAACACTACATGATGTTTGAACACTATAATCTTCGTACTTTAAAGTGAAATTCTTTGTCATTGTTGGATAATATAGAAAATCGACATCATTTACATCGTAAGTAATATCAACTGTTTTGGTTTCGCCTTTTTCAAGATCAATAGTCCCTGTTTGTTCTTCGTTGCCAAACCACAATTTTGCACCAGTAATAGCAGTTTCAAGTTTATTTTTCATTGTAACAGTATATTTTACTGATTGGTTAATCTTTGCAGTTGTAGGATTAGCAGCTACACTAATTTCAACAAAAGCAACTTTATTTATAGTAAAAGAACCATTAGTAATTTTTCATGCACCTGCTTTAACGGTAACATTGTCATCATTATATTTTCACTTATCTACGCCAGGTAATACAAAAGTATAAGTGCCAATATCTGATTCCTGTGCATTTTCTATTTTAATTTGTGTATCTTTATATGCCTCAGGATCTATTGGCCCAGGAGTAACTTTTTCAGCTTTAAATAATAATGGTGTACCCTGCTCTACTACATAACCACCAATAGTATAAGCCGACTGAGCTTTTGGAGGATTAAAATCTGGAAATACGTATGAATCGCCAGCTTTAAATTCAGCACTGCCAGTTGCACCAAGAACAGTAATTGAAGATAATACAGCTTTTTCAATATTGATTCCTGAAATCTCTACATTAGCACTTTGCTCATGATTGCTGTCAGCACAAACATGAGCCAAAACAGTATAGGTTCCATGGTCAGTTTTCTGAGGAACTGCAGAACTAAATGAAGCGCCACCATCAGCACTATATTCAATATTATCTGTATAAAGCGATTGACCAGCTATAACTAATGGTAAGGATTCTCCAGTATAAACGAGATCATCAATAGCAGCTGGAAGCACACTGAATTCACCTTGGGCTCTAGCAATGGACCAAGGAATTGCTGCCCCTGCTTGAGTTTTATCTGGCCATTTATACGATCCTGTTGGAGTAGCAACTGCAGTGTAGTTTCCAGCATCTTTAGCTTGATATACTTCCGACAAATTATAACCTACGCCATCCTTTACACCAGTTAAAACAGAACCGTTATAAACAAGATCTGTTTCAGCTTTAGGAACAGTAATAACATACTGATCTGGATCTAATGTAATATTAAATACAGATTTACCAATTAACTGCTTTGCAATTTCTGGGTCAAAAGTGCTAAATGTTAAGGTTCCTGCAGATGTTTGTCCAGGATATAATGTTTGAACAGAATTTTCAATAGTTTGAGTTTCGCCGTTTGGCTCACCTTTGAATAAGTCAGCGTTCATTCCGTTAATGGTTAATCCCCAATCGGAGCTTTCAGAAATTTCTTTAGCTGCATCGGTAAGCGAAACACTTGATTGCTCAAACAAATAATAATCGTTAGTAGTGTTAACAAAATTAAACGAGGCCGTATCAACCTCGCCTGTTTCTTCGTTAATAGCTACTTGAATTTTATCAGGCTGAATTAAAGAGTTTGCACGATTTGATGCGGCAATTGCTGTTGTGGTAGTGATAGAGAGGCAGGCAATTAGGCCAACTATTGCAGTGATTAATACTGCTTTAGTAATTGCGAGACGTGAACAGACGTTGCTACTTTTGACATGTTTTGCTGTTGCGGTTGCGTATTCGCCGTTAAAAACCCTGCTAAACCTAAACATACAATAAGCAATTACGCCAACAAATAAAATGGCTAAAATTGCCCAGATAGCAATGTCTCCTGTTTGGGTGTTAACGACTTCGCCACCGCCGCCAGGATCAACTTGTTGTTTAACAAATTCTATACTTAAATCAATTGGATCTAATTTGTTCATTTTTATTCCCATCAAAATTATATTTTAGAAATACGCACGGTTAGATTTATTTTATCATAACAATGGCCATATCATCTTCTAATATTATGAGATACGCTCCATTGGGGTCGGAGGTTTGTGGGTCATTTTTGACCCAAAAACTTCCGACCCTATTTCTTTTTGGAGGGGAAAATTTTGAAGGAGTCTTTGACTTCGTTAAGCATGCCCTGAAGCTCGTCAGAAGCTGCTTTTAATTCCTTGACTGCTTCAGCTGCGTCGTCCTTGGAATTGTAGAGCTCATCACGCATATTCTTGATGCTGACAGCGGCCTCATTAACCTGGGACTGAACTGCTTCTTTGATGTAATCCGAAGCCGAGGGCTCCTCGTCTTCGTAGAGATACTCGACTAGTTGACCATCTTCGTTGAGGCAAACACCAATTTCGTTATCATCCTGATCGACTATGTAATATTCAACACTTTCGTCATCAAACTCAAGTTCAACCACTTCAGAGTCAAGTTGATTCTCGTTGATTACTTCTGCATAGTTTTGATTTTCTTGAACCATTATTTATTCCTCGCCTTTAGGTATTCTGCAGCCTCACGCATTTGTGTCTTTTTGGCAATGGCCTCCCTTTTATCATGGAGTTTTTTACCTTTTGCGATGGCAATTTCGAGCTTAACCAAATGGCCGTGCTTAAAATATATGCTAAGAGGCACAATTGCCATACCCTTTTCCTGAGTGGCTTGCTTCATTGTGCGAATTTCTTTCTTGTGCAAAAGCAAACGACGCTTGCGATCTGGGTTTGGATTTGCAATATTTCCATATTTATAAGGGCTAATGTGTAAGTTATGAAGCCAGGCTTCGCCGTTTCGAATGAGTACAAAGCTGTCCTTAAGTTGGCAATGATTATCCCGTAGAGACCTAACCTCGCTACCTTTAAGCTCAATTCCAGCCTCATATTTGTCCATAATTTCATAGTCGTGGAAAGCCTTGCGGTTTTGAGCAATCGATGAATCTTGTTTTTTAGTAGCCATGACGAACTACTTTTGTTTGCCAGCCTGCTCTTTAAGCAAATAATCCTGCCACTTGTTATCTAGAAGGGCTTGGCAGGCCTCGCCTTCGACAGTCTCGCGCTCCATCAAAACACCAGCCATAAGATCCATTTGCTCTTTGTTGTTGTTTAGGATCATAACGGCTCTGTCGTGGGCAGTCTTCATAATTTTAGAGACCTCTTCGTCGATTCGCTCGGCTGTTTTCTCTGAATAATCTTTAGTGTTGCCATAGTCTTTACCAAGAAAGACCTCATGATTTGGCTCTCCGAAGACTTGTGTCCCAAGCTCGCTACTCATACCGTACTGTGTGACAATCTGGCGAGCCATCTTTGTAGCACGCTCCAGATCATTGCTAGCACCGGTTGTAACGTCTTCGCAGAAAATTTCCTCGGCAACTCGGCCACCCATAAATACACAAAGTTCATCCATCATCTCGCCATATGTGTTGAGAACCTTGTCTTCTTTAGGGATAGACATTGTGTAGCCCAAAGCACGGCCACGAGAAATGATAGAAATCTTATGAACTGGGTCTGCCTTTGGAAGCAAATGACCAATAAGCGCGTGACCACTTTCATGATAAGAGATTGTACGCTTTGTAACGTCGTCGATGACCCTACTCTTACGCTCTGGACCAGCAATGACGCGCTCCATGCTTTCGGATACTTCAGTTTGAGAGATTTGCTTTTTATTTTTACGTGCTGCCAAAAGTGCACTTTCGTTCATTAAGTTTGCAAGGTCTGCACCTGTAAAGCCCGAAGTAATTTGAGCCATCCTGTGCAAGTCAACAGTAGAATCTAGCGGCTTGCCCTTTGAGTGAACCTTCAAAATTTGCTCACGACCCTTAACGTCTGGAACGTCCACAACAATTTGTCTATCAAAACGCCCTGGACGAAGAAGCGCCGGGTCCAAAATATCGGCACGGTTTGTTGCCGCAATTAAGACAACAGAATCGTTTTTATCAAAACCATCCATCTCAACTAAGATCTGGTTTAGGGTTTGCTCGCGCTCATCATGACCACCACCAAGACCAGCACCACGGTGACGACCAACGGCATCAATCTCATCGATGAAAATTATCGAAGGCGCACAATCCTTGGCTTGCTTAAACAAATCGCGAACACGACTAGCACCAACACCAACAAACATCTCTACGAAGTCCGAACCAGAAATGTTAAAGAATGGCACGCCAGCCTCTCCTGCAACAGCACGTGCTAGCAATGTTTTACCAGTACCGGGAGGTCCAACAAGCAAACAACCTTTTGGAATTTTAGCACCCATGTCAAGATATTTTTTCGGGTTGCTAAGGAAGTCCTTAACTTCGCTCATCTCTTCAACAGCTTCGTCAACACCAGCAACATCGGCAAACTTGACATCTGGACGCTCTTGCTCGCTCTTCTTAGACTTGGTCTTTCCAAAACCCATTTGCTGGTTGTTCATCTTTGTCATTTGAGAAAAGAAGATGAACAGCAAAATACCAATAGCAATGATTGGCAACAAAGTCATAAATAAATCAGCAAAGCCGCTTGGAAGAACAATTTCATATTGAATCTTAGGATGCTTTTGCATGAGCTCAAGTAGCGAATCTTGGCCGACAAAAGTAGCTTTATAATTGCGAACAGGGGCTTCGGTGCCTTCGGTTTTTTGAGTCTTAACATCATCCAAAATACCCAAAGTACCCTGGTTAAGTGCGTCAATTGCATCGTTATAGGCTTCAGCACCCTTGTTTCCAATTGTCTCACTTGGAATATAGGTACCACTAACGTTGTATTCGCCAGAATTGTATATGACGTTTTGGACACGCTCCTGCTCAACTGCCTGAATAAACTCCGAAGTAGTGAGCTCATCTGTGGTTAACGATTGGGCACCATTAACAACCTGGCTACCGAAGAAAAAGAGACCAATTGCAATAAGCACTGCAATCAAGATAACAGTGCTTTTTTTAGGCTTTTTTTCTTGCCCGCCAGAAGGATCACCGCTACGCTTGCGATTTTTTTCAATCTCGCTTTTCATCTGGGCAATGTCACGTGCAAGACGCGCCTCTTTATCTTTTTGCTTTTTTAATTTAGCTTGGCGCTTGTCTTCTTTAGCTTGACGTTTGTCCTGTGTATGTCTTTTTTTGTCATCCATCAATTTAACCTTTAAAGTCAGGATTGCTATTATATCTCAATTGTGGGATTTTTATTCTTTTACTTAAATTTCAAGAGAAGTTATATATGGAAGGTTCCTGTACTTTTGGGCATAATCAAGACCGTAACCAACAACAAACTCATCTGGACATTTAAAACAATAATAGTCAGCTTCTTGGCAACGCTCCTCATTTTCTTTTACCAAAAGAGAACAAACTTTAAAGCTTTTCGCCTTTGAATCCTTAAATTCCTTCTTCATTTTTTCAATAGTTTTGCCAGTATCAATAATGTCTTCAACAACAAGAATATGTTTACCTTCTACATGTTGAGTAATGTTGTATTCAATCTTTATTATGCCGCTACTTTTAAGAGCGTTTTTATAAGAAGAAATTCTGCTAAATTCAATTTGAAAATCGAAGTCTAACAGCTTTGACAAGTCACTAATAAACATATAAGCGCCGTTAAGAATGCCAACAAGTAATACCCCATCAGCTTCTTTATCTTTATAATCGGCGTTGATCTGCTTCGCTACTTCGGCGATGCGTTTTTTAATCTCTTCCTCGGTAAATATTATTTCGCCTAGTTTATCAGCCATATTAAAGACTTATCTCCAAAGTAATTGGGCAATGGTCAGAGCCCATAACGTCTGCATTAATTATAGAGTCTTTAAGTTTTGAATCCAAAGAATTACTTATCAAAAAATAATCAATGCGCCAACCCACGTTTCTCGGACGCGAATTTGCACGGTAGCTCCACCAACTATATGCGTCGGTTTTATCTGGGTAAAGCTTTCGGAAGGTATCTGTAAAGCCAGCATCCAAAAGTTTGCTGAAGTCATCACGTTCCTCGTCCGAGAATCCAGCATTCCCCCTGTTTGCAGCAGGGTTTTTAAGATCAATCTCGTTGTGTGCAACGTTAAAGTCGCCACACATAACAACAGGCTTTTTGCCCTTACCATGCTTGCCTTCTTCAAGCTCTTTGCAAAAATCAGTAAAGCGGCTACCCCATTTAAGTCGTGGCTCAATTCTAGCAAGCTCGTTTTGTGCATTGGGTGTGTAGACGCAAACAAACCAAAGCTTTTCAAACTCCAAGGCCAAAATGCGACCTTCGTTATCAATTGTGTTGATTACATCATCGCCAGCTTGTTCTTTGTCTGCCCACATATGAGTGATAACTTGTATAGGCTCCTTCTTCGTGAAGACAGCCGTGCCGGAATAACCAGGTCTAACCGCATAATTAAAGTAATTCTTATAGCCATCGAAGCTGAGGTCTACCTGGCCTTCTTGACATTTGGTCTCTTGAATAGCGAAGATATCAGCATCAAAACTCTTAAAGATTTTTTCAAAATCTTTTTTTAGAACAGCTCGAAGCCCGTTTACATTTCAAGAAACAAACTTCATTACTTATTTAAGGTAAAGAAAGATTTAACTTTTCCAGCAAAGCTCATGTTTGCACGTGTGGCTTTTGCTTGAGCCTTTTTCTCTTCGCGTTTCTTTTCATCTTCGATGCGCTTAAGCTCAGCTTGCTTTTCAGCTTCGCGCTGTGCCCTTCGCTCGCGCTTTTGCTCTGCTCTGCTTTCCTTTGTTTGTGAAGCCATCATTTGAGCAACATATTGCTTTCTCATTTTGCGGATTTGTCCCAAATCTAAATATAAGGTTACGATGATACATGCATATGCAGCAATCAAAAAACCAGTTGGGAACCATGCAGGAGCCCCTTCGATTTTTGAAGCTACAAATGAAAAGGCTACCGTGATAACCGAAGCAATCAAAAAGCCAATCCATAGACGTTTGCAAATCTTAAACTTCTTGGTTGGCGGATCACCGAAGCGTTTTTCTGCCTCATATTGCTTATCGCGCTCACGACGCTTTTGCTCGCGCTTTGATTGAGGCTGTTTATTACTACCTTTAGCAGGTTTCTTTTTCTTGGTTCCCATAACAACCGAAGATGCCGCCGCGGTTTTCGGCTTCGCCGAAGACGCAGATTTACGGCTGACGCCGCCGGCCTTAGCTTCGGTAGTATATCTTTCATTCATCGGGTTTCTTTGACTCATTTTTTTCTCCTTGCGTCTCGCTAGTTTATCATAAAAGCGTAAAAATAATGCCGATATGCTAAAATTACCCACATGTGTGCGCGCAGGAAAAAGCAAAAACTTGGAGAGGTTGATCTAAACCAAGCAAGGCTGGATGAGCAGGAAAATGCCCGTCCAAAAGTTGCTCCAACTCAAAAAATTAACACCCCTAAAGAGAGAAAAGAGCCAAGCGAGACATCTGCAGAAAAGCAAATGCCCACTATTAATGAGCGCAACAAAAAAATCAAGCCAATTGGCAATGTAAATAAGTTTGATGATGTTCGAAAAAAGCAAATCTTTAACCGTGACGAGAACGGAAAGCTGTTGCTCACACGTAGAAATGTTATTTATGGTGCTATTGGAGCAGGTGCAATTGTAGGTGTTGGCGCTGGCGTAAAATTCGCGACTGACACTGTTAGCAACATAGTTAATTCTGTAAACACACTAAGTGTGCCAAAGAAAAACGTCGTTGTTTCCGATAACCTAACCGATAGTGGTACCCCATATTTAAATGTAGCTCGCGAGATAGAGCTTCCATACGGCTCCCTTGCTTTTGCAAATTCAAGCAGCCTTATTACTTGTTTGATTCCAAGCGATGAAGCAAAACCACTTGCAACTGTTGATTTAATTAGCATTAGCAGCGGAAACAGGAATACAGTTCTTGGTGGAGCTGTGTCTTCGAAAGAAGGTTTTGAAATCTATGACGCTCGCGCAAACGACAACGGCTTAATTTGAACCGAAGTCAACATACTCCAGGGAGACTGGCGCATCTACGCTTCTGGATTTAACGGTGGCTATAACCTAGCACCTCAACTTCTTGACGAAGGGGGGTCAAGCTGGGAAACTCCAACCATCGCTGTTAGTGGAAATTATGCATACTGGCAGGTCTTACCTGTTGCAACAGGCTCGAAGAACAAAATGCTTTCGTCCTTGAAAAAAGCTGACTTTTTCCATCTTGATAAAAATGACAAGCTAACAAAGGATGTCGAATCTAACGATGACATTTCCAACAATAAGCTTTGTGCATACACTTCAATGGGACGTATGTCTACACCAGTTTATGCTTACAAAGACGGTGTGGTTATTACACCACGTGCGAACTCCGGAAATATCTATTACCAGCTGACTTACCTAGACCAAAACGACAATGTCAAAGACAGTATCTGTCTTCCACAAAACATGAAGCCGCTAGAAGCAGGCTATGGTGACACGGGATTTAACTTCGCCTTCGACGCCATCTATAATTACGGCGAAGGCATATCCAACCTGGGTACATATACCCCAATTTCAAAAAACAACGATGAATACAAAGACCTCAAGTGACTAAACTTCTCGCGTAACCCATCCGCTGCTCCTGCATGGTGCAAAAATTACTTCATCGTTCGTTCCACCATGGCAATTTGTGCGGTGGATCTTGAGAATCAAACTTATTGCGTCTTGGACCGTCCAAACGCATCTGACGATTATGGCGATTACCTCGCAAGTACAGGTCATTGCGATAACATCGTAACCTATGCAAACATCTTTGATCAGCCTGTAACAGGCGAAGAACGCAAATACTGCTCCCTGCGCATCTGAGCCTAAAGTTTTACAATGGGAGCGAAGTCTTTCATTAGGGTTTTTTCTTGGCCGCTTCGCTTGAATTTGACGTAGAGGCGGTCGCCATCCACGCGTGTAACCTTGCCTTCGCCAAATACTTTGTGTTGAACCTTGTCGCCCTTTTTGAAATCCGTATCGTTTTTAACTAGCTTACCTTTAACTTCGATAGGCTTGGGTTTACCCCCGAAGAAATCAAGGAAGTCCCCCGTCGCCTTTTTATGAGATATGCCACTGCCGGCTGTACCGTGACGGTCGCCTCGTTTATCCCAGCCGAAGCCAGAATACTCGAGACTTCCAACACCGTAAGACTTTTTAAGCTCATTTGGAATCTCACCGATGAAGCGCGAAATGGGGTTGGCGTTTGTCATACCTTGAAGCTGACGTGTTTGTGCACAAGTCAAAAGCAGCTCCTTACGTGCGCGAGTAATGGCAACGTAGGCCAAACGGCGTTCCTCTTCGGTCTCATCAAAGTCACCAAAAGCAGTCGCATGCGGGAAAATCCCCTCTTCCATACCCGTTACGAAGACATAGTCGAACTCCAAGCCCTTTGCACTATGAACAGTCATGAGTGTTATGGCGTCATCGGAGTTTTTAGTATTATTGTCATCATCACCAACAGCTCCAAGATTGTCCAAATCGGTACGAAGGCGGACCCATTCCAAAAAGTCAGGAAGACTATCGCCCCGAAGTGTACGCTCTGGTTCGGCATTCATCTCGATTATCTTTGCATCTTCGGAAGATGGAGCATCGAAGAAAACTTCTTCTTCATCATGAGTGTTACTAAACTCCTCACAAACACCAAAAAACTCGTTGATATTCTCGATGCGAGTGTCAGCTTCGGTGCTTTGCTCTGCTCGTAAAGCATCAATCATGCCAGTGTTTTTGATGAATTTTTCAATGCGCTGGCGAAGTGGACCTTCTGTGCCTCCATTAAATTCGGCTTCGGCATTTTTCTTGATAAGGTTCACAAAACCCTCAAGAGATTTTTGCGCTTGAGGTTTTAAACTTTGATCCGCCAACACATGGACGCAAGCATCCATAAAGCTGCACTTGTCTAAAGCAGCAATTTGCTTTATTTGGTCGACGGTGGTTTTGCCAAGCCCACGCTTCGGAGTATTAATTACGCGCAAGGCAGAAACATCGTCATGAGGGTTAACAATAAGCGAGAGATAAGCCATGACATCTTTGATTTCCGCACGCTCAAAAAACTTAACGCCGCCAACAATTTTATAAGGAATACCAGCGCGAATGAGCATGTCTTCCAAGACACGACTTTGTGCGTTCGTACGATAAAAAACAGCCATATCAGCCAAGCGAACCTTCCGAAGACGCCGCCTTTCAATCTCGCCAGCAATCCAACGACCTTCGTCGCGTTCGTTACTAGCAACATAAACGCCAATCTTATCCCCTGCATCACCTTCGGTGTAGAGCTTCTTTTTCTTACGTTTATTGTTGTTGGAAATTACATTGTTTGCCGCGTCCAGAATAGTGCTGGTGCTTCGATAGTTTTGCTCGAGCTTAACAACTGTCGTGTGCGGGTAGTCTTTCTCGAACTCCAAAATATTTCGAATATCGGCGCCGCGCCAAGAATAAATAGATTGGTCATCATCGCCTACAACCATGATGTTTGCGCGCTTACCCGCAAGCAGCTTGCAAATTTCATATTGTGCTTTGTTTGTATCTTGATACTCGTCAACGCTAATATAATGGAAACGATTTTGATACATTTGCAAGATGTCTTTGTTCCTCTTGAACAAAAAATATGTATACATCAGCAAATCGTCGAAGTCAAAAGCATTGGCCTCATGTAGGCGTTTTTGGTATTCGAAGTAAACCTCGGCAGCTTTTTGGCTGGGAAGGTCATTTGCAATGGCGTCATATTCCTTCGGGGAAAGAAGCTCGTTTTTCGCACCACTAATCTTGCCGCGAATCATGTTCTCTGGATAAATCTTAGTATTTACGTTAAGGTCGATGCAAATCAACTTGATGAGACGCTTGGCATCCACGTCGTCATAAATCGTAAAATTATTACCGAAGCCAAGGCTCTCGGCGTTTGCACGCAAAATTCGCACGCACATACTATGGAAGGTTAAAATCCACATGCCGCGTGAGACATCGCCAACAAGTTTATTAATACGGCTTCGCATCTCTTGAGCGGCCTTGTTCGTAAAAGTGATGGCCAAAATGTTCCAAGGGCTACAAAGCCCCTTATCCAAGATGTTTGCGATGCGGTATGTCAGCACCTTCGTTTTTCCAGAACCAGCACCCGCCAAAACAAGTAGCGGACCTTCCAAAGTGTCCACTGCAGATTTTTGTGCCGGGTTTAATTCTGAAAAATCGATAGCCATAATTATTTTTTGTCCGGGAGCCCTCTATTAATTTTCATGATTGTCTTAAACAATTCATCAATGTCTTTATCGCTCAATGGGCCTTTATTTCTTGCGCATAATTTACTAACCACTTCATCCTCGCGGGCAGGATCATAAACATCCATACCTTCGCCCTTCTTGAGTTCGCGAATATCTAAAGAAATCTCTGCGCGCCTGTTAATAAAAGCAAGAAGCTTGTCATCTATCTTATCAATTTGTTTTCTTTTTGTAGAAATCTTGCGATTAGCTGGCATAATAAAGACCTTTCAATAATTAATTATTTTTTATTATTCTATCACGAGAATTTCAAAATTTCGCGTTTTGTTTTTAAATATTTACTAAAAATTTTTATTGAAGCTTAAATATTTTCAGCCAAAAATTCATTTTGCCTTCATTGTTCGCTTATCTCCCATGAATATAATGAGTCAAAAAGGAAAGGAGCAATATGTCATTTATGGACGATGTGAAAAATCAGTTCAAGGCCGATACAAATATAAGTGATGCAGAGCTTCCATGGACTCACGCCGAAGACACAGCACCCAGCTCTTCCGGAGAGGCCAAAATGGATACAAAAAAACTTGCTGTTATGGGACTTGGACTTCTTGTTTTGGTGATTTGCGGTATCGCAATATTTAACTTTGCTTTTGGCGGAGGAACTGTAAGTGTTGAAGCCAGTGACGAACAAGTTGAAACTAGCGAAATTACTGTTCATGTTGCAGGAGAAGTTAAAAACCCTGGTGTATATAAGTTTGATTTTGATGCACGCGTATGAGACGCGGTGGAAAAAGCTGGTGGCTTTACAGACAAAGCAGATAAAAGCTCTCTAAACCTTGCTAAACAACTTGAAGATGGCGAACAAATACTAATTCCGGCCATAGGTGCAAGCTCAGGTGGATCTGTATCTGGCTCTATGTCTAGCGATGGCAAGATAAACATCAACACTGCAGACCTTGCCACACTTCAAACCCTAAGTGGCGTTGGCCCTGCAACAGCACAAAAAATTATAGATTACAGAACTGCAAATGGAAAGTTTAAAACCATAGAAGACATAAAGAAAGTAAGCGGGATTGGAGACAAAACATTTCAAAAATTTAAGGA
>JAZUHG010000007.1:0-10093 GCA_045641605.1 Phoenicibacter sp.
CGGCCCAGTTATAAAGAGCAAGCTCAGTCGGTTCCCCACTGGCACAATTTGCATCATTACAAAGCCCCATAGCTTTCTTAAGTTGAGCTTCATCACCATAAAAATCGGTTACAGTCATTTTGTTTTGAGTAAGAGTACCAGTTTTGTCCGAACAAATAATTTGAGCACAACCCAAGGTTTCAACAGCCGTAAGCTTTCGAATAATTGCATTGCGCTTTGACATTTTAGAAACACCAATAGACAAGGTAACAGTCACTACTGCAGGCAAGCCTTCTGGAATTGCAGCAACGGCCAAAGAAATTGCGATCATGAAAGAAGCAATGACAAGGTCAAAACTAATAGCACCCGCACTAATTAATTGCAAAGCAAACACAATTGCACTAATTATTACAACCACTCATGTAAGTACAACAGAAAGCTGGGCCATCTTAATTTGAAGCGGAGTCTTTTTTTCTTCAACATCACGCAAGGCACCAGCAATCTTACCCATCTCTGTACTCATACCAGTAGATGTAACAAGCATCTTACCGCGCCCATAAACAACATTAGTACCCAAGTAAGCCATGTTGTTGCGGTCTGCAAGATCAACATGGCCACCAGAATTCTTTAAATTAAGAGTGTCAACAAGTTTATCTACAGCAAGGCTCTCACCTGTTAAAGACGCCTCTTCGATTTTCAAACAAGCAGCTTCAATAATTCGACCATCTGCAGGGACGGCATCGCCAGTGTTTAAAACAACAATATCCCCCGGAACAATCTCGCTTGAGAGGATGCTTTGCTCTTTCCCATCTCTTATGACCACCGAAGTACTGGCCGTCATTTCTTGTAAGGCTTCGATAGATTTTTCTGCCTTACATTCCTGGTAAACACCCAAGAATGCATTGATAATAACAACCGCTAAAATGATAAATACATCAGCGAAGGATTCGCTATTTGCAACGGCTACAATAACAGACACAACCGCCGCACAAAGCAAAATAATTATCATTGGATCTAAAATTTGATTAAAAAAACGTAGAGCTAAAGACTTCTTCTTGGGTTTTTCAAATTCGTTTTTACCCGTTGTAGATAGTATTTTTTTTGCTTCGGAAGAACCTAGTCCATCTTCGCCAGTCTTTAAGACTTTAAAAACTTCTGGTATTTCCATTAAATGAAAGTCCACTATGACTCGCCAAACTGATTCTTATACATAGTTGTGTAAAGACCATTCTTCTTGATAAGTTCATCATGGTTGCCTTGCTCTCGGATTTTTCCATCTTTCATTACCAAAATAATATCAGCATTTTTAATGGTTGATAACCTGTGGGCAATAATGAATACAGTCTTGCCTTTCATTAATCTATCAATAGCAACCTTTAGCTTGTCCTCGGTCTCAACGTCAATGGAGCTTGTTGCTTCATCCAAAATCAAGAATGTTCTGTCAGCCAAAATAGCACGAGCAATACAAATAAGTTGAAGCTGACCAGCACTGAGGTTCTCTGTGGATTCATTAATTACAAAGTTATATTTACCAGGGAGCTTTTCAATAAATTTATCGGCACCAGCAACCTTCGCCGCTTTCTTAACATCGGCAAGCTTTACACTCTTCTTGCCAAATGCAATGTTGTCAAAAATTGAACCTTCAAAAAGCCAAATGTCTTGCATAACAATACCAATATTCTCACGAATGTGCTCACGGACGATGTATCTAATATCGATGCCGTCAATTGTTATTCGGCCTTTATCAACCTCGTAGAACCTCATTAATAACTTCATAATGGTTGTCTTACCAGTACCAGTTGGGCCAATAATCGCAACCTTTTTACCATAAGGAATATCAACGCTAAAGTCATCAAGGATCTTTTTACCTTCAACATAGCCAAACTCAACATTTTCAAAAACAACATGGTTGAGATCTTTCTTATTAGTTATAGCATGCATACCTTTTTCGAGCATTAGCTTTTCTGCCTTTAACTTCGCGTCTTCGTCATGAGCACTAACCTCTTCTTCGTCTAAGAAAGTAAAGATTCGGTTCGAAGCCGCAGCAATTTGTTGTGCCATATTCATAACTTGGCTAAGCTGTGATAGAGGCTTACTAAATGTGTTGACATATTGAATGAATGCCTGAATATCACCGATGGTAAATAGTCCTTCGACCGTCAGCATACCGCCAATAACGACAACCATTGCATAGCCCAAAAGACTAGTTGTTTGAATTACTGGGAAAATCAATCGCGAAATAAAAGTTGATTTGTAACCTGCCCTATACAATCTATCATTATAATAATTAAATTCCTTCAAGGCCTTTCCGCCAGCAGAGAAAGCCTTTAAAACTTCGTGCCCGGAATAGGCATCTTCAACAACGCCATTTACAATACCTAAAATTTCTTGTTGCGCATTAAAATATTTCTGTGAAATTTTAACAATAATTAATATTGCAATGCCAGAGACTGGAATAATGACACAAATTACAGAAGCAAGCACAGAATTGATACTAAACATAACAGCAGCAATTCCAACAAGTGTCATTAAGGCAGTTACAGTACTTGTAATTACATTAGAGAGATTCTGCCCAATAAGATCGACATCGTTTGTAAATCTAGATAAAATGTCTCCAATTTTATTATTCTCGAAATACGAAAAAGAAAGCTTGTTAACCTTATATGAAAGTTTTTCTCTTAAGCTATATGAAATTCTTTGCGAATAGATAACACCAAGTTGTTGAGTACCATAAGTAAATAGCGCCGAAGCCAAATAAATCACAAGGGCAATTAACAAAGTTATCGATAGCTCGTCGTAATTTAAGAAACCACCCTCGTTTGTAAAGCACTCAACAATCAAATTTGTTGCAACACCCAAATACTTTGGACCAAAAATAGCAAACACAGTAGATGCCGCCGCACAAAGAATAGTCCAAAAAAGCAAGTGCCAATTCTCTAGCAACAACCTATTTAAATCTCTAAAGATATGTCTCTTTACTATTTTAGGACTGTGCTCCATAGCTAAATCACCTCCTCAATAGTTGGTGACTTAGCTTTTTCGAAGGCCATCCTGTACTTCTTGCACTTCTTTATTAATTGCTTATGAGTTCCAGTGGCACATACTTTTCCTTCGTCGATAAATATAATGTTGTCGTAATTTACAACAGAACTTAACCTTTGAGTAACTACAAGAATGGTTGTATCGGTAAATATTTTCTGTAGGCCTTCATTAATCATTTTCTCGGTTGTTGCGTCCAATGCAGAAAAAGGGTCATCCAAAAGCAAGATTGGCAAGCCTTCGCTAATAGCACGAGCAATAGTTAAACGTTGCTTTTGTCCACCAGACAAGTTCAAAGCGCCCTGCACAACTTCATAGTTCATACCTTCTTTGTGGGAATCCATAAAAGAACCAAGATTAGTAAAACGAAGACACTTCTCTATGTGCTTTGGATCTGATACATTAGGATTTAGCGCTACATTTTCTGCGAGGCTCCCTTGGAACAAAATAACTTTTTGCGGAACATAACTAATTTTTTCACGAATATCCTCTTCGCTAAAATCTTTTACATTTACGCCTTCTATGCTTACCTCACCAGAACTCACATCATAAAAACGCTGGATTAGCTTAAGCAATGTTGACTTTCCGCTACCTGTTGGCCCAACAATAGCGTTGACGGTATTCTTCTTGATATCAAAATTAAGCTTATCGAAAATCTTCTTCTTGCTTCCATCATAACTAAAGCTAACATTTTTAAACTTAATATATTCATCGTCGTTTGCGCTACTATTAGAAGCGCTATTAGTTTTCTTGAAGTTGTCAATCTTTAATTTATGCTTCAAGACCTCCTCAATCCTACCTACCGATACATCTGCACGAGGCAGCATCACAAAGCCTGCAGCAATAGATAAGAAAGCAAATATCGTCTCTGTCGAATAGGTAATAAAAGCAATGAGCTGCCCAATATCTAAGTTTCCAGCTTGGAGCTCAAAACTTCCAGCCCATAAAATACTAATAGATACAGAATTTATGACCAGCATCAAAAGGGGCATTGCCAAAACAAGAATAGACATAGCAAAAATCGATATTTTGTAAAGCTCCTTATTTGTTTTTGTAAACCTGTCTTCTTGGAATTGCTCATTATTTAAAGCCCTCACAATCGAGACACCAGAGATCGATTCTCTTGCAACTGAATTAATTTTATCTACAAATTTTTGAATGATTTTGTATTGCGGCATAACAATAGAAACCAAAATGCCTGCCATTGTCAATACAAAAATAATGGCAATAACAATAATTCATACTAACGAGGGTGCAGTAATTATCGACATTACAAAACCTATTAAAAGCATTACTGGAGCTATTAACATGTTTCTAATTACAAAAACGCTTGTGTTTTGAACGATTTGCAAATCATTAGTCGCTCTGGTAATTAGTGATGCTCGAGAGAATTTATCCATATCATGATTTGAGAAAGACAGAACTTTCTCAAATTGTTTACGCCTCAAATCTTTTGAAATTGTAAATGATATTCGCGATGCAAGATAAGTACCAATAATTGTAACAACAAGATAAATAAAAACAACTATTAACATAAAAATAGCAACAATGTTAATAAAGGCCTTTTTATAATCGTCCGTGCTTATACCTAAAAATGAATTTTCTACAACCTTTTGCTCTATTGCCTTATCGTACATATCCTCATAGGAATTGTTCCTTTTATAATCTTCAAGTTTAGTCTGGATCTCTTTTATTAAAGAAGGTGAAATACTAGATTCTTCAGGAATCCCGAGCTTAGTATCAATTATATGATAACAGTTTGGTTCATCAGCGGTAAAGGCAAACAAAGGAATGCAAATATTCTCTAGATCCACAATGTGAAGTAAACCATGAAGATTTATCTCATAATACATTCTTTCTTTATCGTCTTGATATATAGGAGTGTCAGAATAAACAACGTTGTATGAATTTTGATAAAGAGCTTTTTCAGCTGGGTCACTAAGAACTCTTGCCCCGGCTCTATAGGCATATGCATCAAGCCTAAGTGGAACAGCATAAATAATTCCATTACGCTCGACACCATAATCAATCACAAAAGAACTAATGAACGGAGTGGCGAAGGTACAGAGAGACTCCACTAACAATAACATGATTGTGAAAGTAATTAATAACTTTTGTTTGAATATGTATTTAAAGACCTTCACAACTCTACTTTCGATCAAGCGGTTTATCTACAGGCTTAGCCTCTATAAATAATGGAACATGCTCAATCAAAAGAGAAGAGTTCTCTAAGCCAAATCAACGTTCTGGAGACCCAGCATAAGCTCTAATTCTGTACTTCCAAGAAACTGCGAATTTATCCAAGTCAGAAAGGTCACTTTCTGGGATAAGCGTTTTTCTAATCATGCAATATTTAACGCTACCAATATTAACTGGACCAAGCTTCTTTAAAGTTTTCTTTTGCTCTTCAGAATAAATAGTATGTGTTGCAACTTGAAGAGGAAGCTCTCCAGAAATTAATAGATCATTAAAAATTTGAGTCATAAAGACATTCAGCCTTTGATCTTCTTTATAACCAAGACGAATAGTAATCCTAAAAACAGAGTCTGTTCCGAAGTTCTCAACTGAATAATTTCCTCCAAAAGGCTTTGTTGTTACATGAAAATGAACAAACCAGTATGCTTTTGCCCTTTTTGGTTGCTTGTCCAAAATTGAATATAAAATGTCTCGCTCAATATAATCTTTGTTTTTAGAATGGGTTAAGAAGACGAGGTTGTCAGCTGTGATAGGAATAGCATCATCATTTTTTAGAGTAATAAGCTTATCTGTATAGTCACTAAGCTTCAATCTTTTACTTTGTCTGCGCTCGACCTTGGTTCCTCTCTCCCAAGAGACCATAACAACCAAAATAAGAACAGCAATAATTATCGCAACATAACCTCCGTGCAAGAATTTCCCTGCACATGAGATGAAAAATACAGTCTCAATTGCTCCGAAGACAAGAGCGAAAAGCAAGGCCAAAATGCGCTTTCGCTTCTCGACAAATAGATAAGCGGTAAGCAAAATCGTAACCATCAACAGCGTGATGGTAATAGCAAGTCCATAAGCCGCTTCCATATTCGCTGAAGTTTGGAAGAATAAAACAATAACTGTACATCCTGCTCAAATTAAATTATTAACAAGAGGAATGTAGATTTGACCCTTTGTTTCTGCAGGGTAAAAAGTCTTCATATGAGGCAAAAGGTCTAACCTAATTGCTTCAGAAACAATGCTGAAAGAACCTGTAATCAAAGCTTGCGATGCAATTACAGCAGCCATCGCACCAAGAACAATTCCAATAATCCTAAGCTCTGGGAAAAGCATCAAATAGAATGGGTTTAAATCATTAACGTTTGCCAAAGCAGCATTTCCTGCATTCTTGATAATCCAAGCGCCTTGACCAAGATAATTTAGGATCAAAGCAAGCTTTACAAATGGCCAACTAATATAAATGCTTTTCTTTCCAACATGTCCCATGTCACTATAAAGGGCTTCGGCACCTGTTGTAGCCAAAAAGACACTACCCAAAATCATAATTCCAACTTTATTGTTTGGACTAAACAAAACCTCAACAGCATAAATTGGGTTAATCGCACGAATTACATCAACGTCCCCTGCAATTTGGATAATTCCAGCAAGCGCCAAAAATATAAACCAAATTGTCATAAATGGTCCAAATGTTCTGCCAATAATGCTTGTACCAGCACGTTGCATGAAGAACAAAACCGCTAAGGTGGCCACAACTATTAAAATAATGGATGTTTGGCCTTCGCCAAGTATGGAATTTACAACATCAATACTCCTAAGACCCTCAACCGCAGTTGTGACTGTAACTGCTGGGGTTAAAACACTGTCGGCTAGAAGCGCTGCACCTCCAACCATAGCTGGAACAATTAACCACCTTGCACATTTCTTGACCAAACTATAAAGCGCGAAGATCCCGCCTTCGCCGTGATTGTCTGCCTTCATCGCGATTAGCACGTGCTTTACGGTTGTCAGAAGCGTGATGGTTCAAATGACCAGTGACAAAGAGCCGATGATGAGATCTTCGTCAACATGCATAATTCCACCATTGCCAGCGATGATAGACTTCATTACATACATTGGTGAAGTAGCAATATCGCCATAGACAATACCTATAGCAATAAGTATCATTCCTGCAGAAAACTTAGCCTTATGTTGAGTAAATATCTTTGCCATATTCTTAAATGGTCGGGACGACTGGATTTGAACCAGCGACATCTGCGTCCCGAACGCAGCGCTCTACCAAACTGAGCCACGTCCCGACTTAGGGGACGGAGGTGCCTTTTAGCTGGTGTTTTAACTAACTTTAAAATACCAGCTAAATGACACCTCCGTCCCCGTTGTCTCTATTCACCTAGTTGAAAACGTACAAAACCTTTAATTGCTATTGTGCCACCAAGGCCTTTAGCAACTTCGTCAACATATTTTTGAACAGTTGTATCTGAATTTTTCCAGAATACCTGCTCTGTAAGACATTGTTCTTTATAAAATTTATTTAAACGACCCATTGCAATTTGCTCTTGAATGTTTTCTGGCTTGCCAGATTCAGCAGCTTGAGCTTTGTAAATGTCCATCTCATGGTCAATGACATCTTTAGGAACATCATCACGAGTAGCAGAAATTGGGTTCATGGCAGCAACTTGCATAGCAACGTCATCGGTGCATTCAACATATTCTTTGCTCTTCGTGTCAACACCATCAACGTCAAATTGAACCAAAACACCAATCTTTCCACCAGTGTGGATGTAAGATGTAACAGCGCCAGCTTCAACAATTTGAAAGCGAGCAATTTGAGTGTTTTCGCCCATAACATGAATAGCGTCAGTAAGGATGTCCTCAACTGTCTCATCGCCATCCTTACATGCCTTTAGTGCATCAACATCAGCAGGCTTGTTGTCTAGCGCAGCCTTTGTAATGCGAGTTGCATAGTTTTGGAACTTTTCGTTCATAGCAACGAAGTCTGTCTCGCAGTTAAGTTCCAATACGCAGCCAGTTTTTCCGTCTTCGGAAACAAGAGCCATTACTGTACCCTCGTTTGTTGAACGGCCAGCCTTTTTCTCTACAGCTGCTAAACCCTTTGTACGAAGGACATCAACAGCTTTATCGAAGTCTCCGCCTGCCTCACTAAGTGCGTTTTTGCACTCCATCATGCCAGCACCAGTGGCCTCACGAAGATCTTTAACCATACTTGCAGTAATCTCAGCCATTATTTTTCCTCCTTTGCGCCTTCTGCGCTTTCTTCTTTAGGTTCAGCTAAAACTTCATCGATAGTTTTAGCTTCCGCTTCGACAAGTTTCTTTGCAGCTTCTTTTTCTTCTGCTTTTTTTGCTTCAGCAGCTTGTTTGTCGGCACCAGCGGCACCAGTACCAGCCAAAACAGCCTCAGCAACAAATTCAACAACTAGCTCAACAGAACGAATTGCGTCATCGTTAATTGGAATACCATAGTCAATTACGTCAGGGTCGCTGTTTGTGTCAATAGTTCCAACAATTGGAATACCAAGCTTAACAGCTTCACGAACAGCAATCTCTTCCCTAGTTGAATCAACGACAAAAACAGCATCAGGCTTCTTCTTCATATTCCTAATACCGTTTAAGTTTGTCTGGAGCTTAGACATTTCCTTACGAAGAAGAATTTGTTCCTTCTTTGTAAGAGTAGCCATAGTGCCATCCTCTTCCATGCCTTCGAGGCGCTCCATCTCGTTTACGCTCTTACGAATTGTGTCGAAGTTTGTAAGCATTCCGCCCAACCAACGTGCATTTACGTAAGGCATTCCGCATCGACCAGCATGCTCTACAACTGCATCTTGAGCTTGCTTTTTTGTTCCAACAAAAAGAACAGTTCCGCCTTTAGCGACTGTCTCTTGAATGAAACTAAAAGCATCATCCATTGCATAAAGAGTCTTTTTTAGATCGATGATGTGAATATCCCCACGTTTACGTAAGATGTAAGATTCCATTTTGGGATTCCACTTTTTGGATTGGTGTCCGTAATGTCCACCTGCTTCTAGAAGCGAAGCAATACTAACTTTTTCCATGTTAATCTCCTTATTCGTTACTCTTCGGTCTGTGGTCTGTCCATTGTTTGCAACCTTTTCTCCGGTCACTAGCAAACGCCGGTCACACAGACTAGCTTATTTTTCCGCGCCCCTATTGACGCGGACCACGTATTTTAACACTAACTCCGAAGTTTTGTCCAAGAATTTAGGCGCGCTGGCAGAGCAGCACGCCCAATTAAACTTCAGAATGAACTAAATACAGAAACAGGCAACCACGCCAGTTTCATTTTCTATGGAGGAGACGAATGGCGGCCCGTCACTGTAAACAATACACGCGGAGTCGAGAGAGCCATCATAAAGAGAGCGAGACCACACAAAGTTGGTGCGACTAACACCAGGCTGATATTTATCTATGTTTGCAAAAGAACCGCAGTCGCTTTCTGTAATTTTATTTAGGAATGCCTTATACTGACGTCCTTCATCTTCATTTGGTCATCTATAATACTGACTTCCACTGCATTGACCATACATCTCAAGCATAGATGGTGCTCAGAATTTGTCATAAGCTGTATTATGTCCACTTGATTCATCAGAATACTGGTATCCTTTTGCGGCGGTTTTCACAACATCTTTTAATTTTTCCGGAAACAATGAACCTTCAGCTAACATAGTCCTAAGAGTACATGAACCCGTTGCACTATCACCACTTCAACCATAGTTAGCTGTACGATCAGTTTCATATGCACACATTGCGCTAAGGGCATGAGTAGTCATAAACGTAAGACCTATCGGTTTGTTATTCTCGTCAACATCTTCACAGATGCCAATTATACGAGCCTGGATTGTATTATTGGAATTATTCTCAAAATTTGGATTAGTTGCAATTCTTCCTGCGCTATCAATTGCCCAGTGATTTTTTGCATTTTCGTTAAAAGTTTTAGTAGCAAAATCAGAATAGATTGGCACGCCATTGTCTGTACCAGCTTTATCACCAGTTAGAATACCGTTGTCTCTGAATCCTCTAAATTTTACACAAACAGGGTCTGTTGATTCTTCGGTATAATTTTCAGCTAA
>JAZUHG010000008.1:0-23447 GCA_045641605.1 Phoenicibacter sp.
AGAAGTTTATAAAAAATTAAAATTTAATGAAGAATTTAAAGTACTTTTAATTGCGAATAAAAAAATAAATGAATATAAATTAAATGAAATGGTAAAAGATATTGAAGAAAAAGCAAAAAAATATTTGAACTAAATTAAAAGCAATACCAAAATTTATTGCGGTTATGTTATTAAGGTTTTATCAGGCCTGTATATCACCTATGTTCCCAGGTTGTTGTAGGTATAGACCAACGTGTTCAGAATATGCAGTTCAGTCTTATGAAAAATATGGATTTATAAAAGGAACTGTATTAACCGCTAAAAGGTTGAGTAAATGCCACCCCTTCGGAGGTAGAGGATATGATCCAGTACCAGACGATTTTCGTTTTAAACATGAGTGTGGGTGCGCACACAAATAAAGAGAAGTAGGTAGTTATGAACCCATGAGATTTATTTAAAGACGGAATATTTATGCTAATTGACTGGCTTCACACCATCGTTGGTGATTGGGGCTTGGCAATTATTATCGTTACCATCATCTTTAGAGGAATTATGCTTCCTATTATGCATAAACAAACGAAGTCGTCTTATGCTATGAAGAAGATGAACCCTCAAATGAATAGGATCAAGGAGCTTTATGCCGATGATAAGACCAGGCAGAGCGAGGAACTTCAAAAGGTTTATGCCGATGCAAAGTTCAACCCAATTTCTGGTTGTATTCCTATGTTTATTCAAATGCCTATTTTTATTGCTCTTTTCCAGGTACTTCGTGAGCTGTCTAGCCGCGTCGAAGGCTCGGAATATTGTTTCTATAACATTGTTCCAAACTTGGTTATGGCTCCAAACGAAGCTTGGGATTTAGTAGGAGAGCAGGGATTTTTAGTTGCTCTTCCCTATTTAATTTTGATTGTTATTTTTGCTGGCGCCACATTTTTGCCGATGATTTTGCAACAGCAAGGTGGTGATCCAAAACAGCGCAAACAAACTCTCATTATGTCTGGTGTTATGTCTGTCTTCATGTTATTTGTTGGATGGAGCAGCCCAGCTGGAGTTTTGTTGTTCTGGGGCACGTCTTCGATACTTGCGTTAATACAGCAAAGAGTTAGTATGAAACTTCTTGAGGCTAAAGATAAGCAGGCCGAAGAGGAAAAAGAATATCAACCGGTTCAGGTAGATGTTGTTCGTAAGGCCAAAACCAAACGCCCAAGAAAGAAGAAATAAACAGGAGTGATTGCTATGGAAAACGAGAACAAAAAAGACATTCCACAACTTAGCGACGAAGAAATGGACAAGGTTGCCGATACCGCAATCGATTATATCCAGAGCATCGTTAGCTATTTTAATCTTGGTGAAATTACTATTAATGAGTACGAAGGCGCAGATAAAGAGCTTATCTTGGACATTAACGGCGAGGATCTTGCCATCCTTATTGGTAAACACGGCAGCACTTTGGATTCAATCCAGCAAATTGTTAGTGCCCTATCGTTTAAGAAGCTTGGCTTTTACTACCCTGTTATTATCGACGTGGAGGGCTATAAGAGCCGTCAGCGCATTAAACTTGAGAATTTGGCCAAGAACCTTGCAAATAAGGTCTTTAACAGCAAAAAGCCATATTCTATGCACCCTATGAACCCATATAAGCGTCGTATTGTACATACTTACCTAAGTGGAGATGATCGTGTAGAGACGCACTCCGAAGGCGAGGGCCGCGCGAGACATTTAGTTATTTCTCCTAAATAGGTTTTAGGATGCTTGCAGAGGCAAAACAGCAAGAATTACTAAATAAGCATCTTGAGCTCGTATTAAAAGCAAATCAGCAATTAAATTTAACACGCATCACGAAGTGAGAGGATGCGCAAATTCAGCATATAGAGGACTCATTAGCGGGTTTAGAGGAGCTTAAGCAGGCTCCAGACGGAGATTTGCTTGATTTGGGTTCTGGCGCTGGTTTTCCAGGAATTCCGCTAGCAATTATGAGCGGCAGGAATACCAATTTATGTGAAACAGTTGGCAAAAAAGCTGATTGTCTCAAATCCTTTATTGTTGAGCTTCAACTTGATTCGCAGATTTCTGTCAGTAACTGCAGGAGCGAAGAACTCGCAGTTGAGAAGCCAAATTTCTATACCGTTGCAACAGCAAGAGCTTTGTCTTCGTTGCCTTCTTTATTAGAGATTGCAGCACCATTATTAATGACAAAAGGTCTCCTTGTATGCTACAAGTCTTTATCGATCGACAAAGAGCTGGAGGCGGCTTCAAGGCTCGAAGAAAAATTAGGGTTCAAGCATATTTCAAACAGAATTTATGAATTAGCAGACAAAGAAACTAAACATCAAATTGTATTATACGAGAAAATTGGTGAGCCAAAGGTTAAATTGCCTAGAAAATTAGGTTTAGCCCAAAAACGCCCACTTGTTTAATATGTTTCACGTGAAACATCTTTATTGCTAAACATTTATAATTTTATGGTGAAATTCAAAGTCTTTGTATTATCATATAACCAGAACGTAGCTTAAACGAAGGAGGAAAGATGGGTTTCTTAGACTCATTTAGAAAGAAAAATCAGGAAGAACAATCCGATTATATTGAAGAAGTAGAAGAAGAGGCTGTTGATCCTTACGATGCTGCGGTAACAACACGCAAGGTTGAAAGTACTCCTAAAGAGGAAATACCAGTATCTGTACCAGAGCCTACACCTGAACCACAGCCTGCGTCAGAGCCCGAAGCGGAACCTGAGCCAGAGCCACAAAAGCCTGCTCCAGCTCAAGAAAGCTTACCTCATGAGTTTGGAAAGTCTAAAGGCGGCCCTTCTAAGGTCCTAACTATCATCAACCAAAAAGGTGGTGTTGGTAAATCTACAACCGCTATTAACTTAGCTGCTGCCCTAGGAGAAAAGAAGAAAAAGGTCTTAATTGTGGACCTTGACCCTCAGGGTAACTCTACAAGTGGCTTGGGTATTGAGAAAAAAGAAATTAAACAATGCGTATATGATGTTCTTTTAAATGACCTATCTATAAATGATGTGGTTGTTAAAAATGCTTATAAGAATGTTGACGTAGTTCCTGCAACTATTAATTTGGCGGGTGCGGAAGTTGAGCTTGTTACTGAAATAGCAAGAGAAAACAGGCTAAAAGAAGCTATAACTAAAGTAAAGAATAATTATGATTATATTTTTATTGATTGTCCGCCTTCATTAGGCTTGTTGACTGTTAACGCATTAGTAGCTGCAGATAAGCTATTAATCCCAATTCAAACAGAGTTTTATGCGCTAGAAGGTGTGACAAAACTCCTTGATTCAATGAAACGTGTCAAAACTCGCCTAAATACGAAGCTTGATATCTTCGGAGTCCTGCTTACAATGTATGATGGAAGAACAACATTGGCAAAACAGGTCTCTGACGAAGTAAGAAAATACTTTAAGAAGCTTGTATTTGATACTAAAATACCAAGAACAGTTAAAATTTCTGAAGCTCCAAGCTTCGGACAACCAATTACTCAATATGAACCTACATGTAAGGGCGCTATTGCCTATAAAGAGTTAGCAAAGGAAGTGATATCTCGTGGCTAAATCAAACAAAAAAGGCCTGGGTAGAGGCTTAAACTCCCTTTTGGGTGGAGATTCTTACGAAGAAGATCTAAGGTACAATGTAAGCACAGCTGATAATACCGAGGATTTCAGTGAAGAAATCGATGGTTTTGATGGCGAAGTAAAAATTCGCGATGTGGAACAAACAAAACAAAGTCCGAAGAAAAGCTCTGGTAAAACAGCAGATAAAAAACCAAAAGCAGCAGGTTCTGGCATCTTGGAAGTTCCCATTGGGCAAATCGTGGCTAATCCTAACCAGCCAAGGAAAGTCTTTAATGAGTCTGAACTAAGAGAATTAGCAGATTCTATCAAGAGAAATGGCTTGTTACAGCCTGTTTTGGTATCTAGTAAAGACGGAGGATATGAACTAATAGCTGGTGAAAGGCGCCTTCGTGCATGTAAATTGATTGGAATGAAGAAGGTTCCTGTAATTGTTAAGCAGACAAATAAGAACAAGAAATTAGAGCTAGCTCTTATAGAGAACATCCAGCGTGAGGACTTAAATCCTATGGAAGAAGCATATAGCTATAAAGAAATTTTAGACTCACAAGGGCTTTCTCATGCAGAACTAGCTAAAGTTGTATCAAAGGCCAGGTCAACAGTAACAAATGCCCTCAGATTGCTTGAATTACCTGATGAGGCACAAAAAATGCTTAGCGAGAACAAGATAACCGCAGGTCACGCAAGGGCTATATTATCTGTTTCAACACAAATGGGCAAGGAAAAGCTTACTAAAAAGATCATCGAAGACAAACTTACAGTTAGAGAAGCTGAGAGTTTAGCAAATTTATATAATGGTCAAAGCGGTAAAGCACTTACTACAGTAAGGCCAGCTGCTCCAAAATACTTTAAGAAGGCTGCAAAACTTCTTAAAGACCACTTTGGCACTAATGTAAAGGTAAAGAAAGCAAAGAATAAGAATAAGATTGAAATTGAGTTTATTGATGAGAAAGATCTAGAAAGAATTCTAGGTCTAATAGTATCAGATAAATAATAAAAGGCTGTTAAAACGCAAATTAGAGGCTCAAAAACGAGCCTCTTTTTTTATGTTTCACGTGAAACATTATTTGCTTGATTTATTAAGTAGCTGACCACAGGCTGCATCTATATCTGAACCCTTTGATTTACGTAATGTTGTTTCTGTTCCATTATTTTCTAGCGTAGAGATTCATTTATCAATGGTTGTTTGTTCTGATCCTTTGAATTTTGAGCCTGGAGTATTGTTATATTTAATTAGATTTATATAACAATGTAAGTCTTTTACATATTCCACTAAAGCTTTAAGGTCTTCATCAGTATCGTTTACATTTCTAAGCATTAGATATTCAAAAGTTGGACGTCTGTTAGTTGAATCGATATAGTTTTTGACCGCATTATGAAGCTTATCCAGTGTATAGTTTTTGACACCCGGCATAAGGTTATTTCTTTTATCTTGAATTGCGCTGTGTAGGGAAATTGCAAGGCCATACTGCTTGTTTACCTTAGCAAATTCCATTATTTTAGGGCTAATGCCACATGTTGAGACAGTAATTTTTCTTGCACCTACGCCAACATAATTTTCATCATTAAGAATTTCAAGGGCATTAATTAGGTTTTCATAATTTAAGAATGGCTCGCCTTGGCCCATCACAACAATATTTGAAACTCTTGAATTTTGATCTCTTTCAATTTGCAAAACTTGATCAATAATCTCATCTGCATTTAGATTTCTAGAAAAACCTTGCTTCCCTGTAGCACAAAATTCACAAGCCATAGGGCATCCAGCTTGAGAAGAAAGGCAAACTGTAAGCCTTTCGTGAGAGCAGTCCCTAGAAGGTATCGCCACGGCTTCGAAACGTACAACTTCGGGGCAAATTGTTTCAAATATATATTTTGTAGTTCCATCAGTTGATTTTACGCTCTCTACCAGGGAAATAGAGTAAATGACAAAATTACTGGAAAGAGTTTCTATTAAATATTTAGGTAAATTTGTCATAGCATTAAATTTCATTACTCGCTTCTTGTAGACTCATTCAAAGATTTGCTTAGCGCGATACTTAGGCTCCCCGTTTCTTTCTAAGAATTTTTCTAGCTGTTTTATGTTTAAAGATTTAATTGACTGCTTTTCCATGATGGGCCTATTATACCTTAATTTGCAAAAATGCTCTAAAATTTGGTAAAATATAGATAGATAAAGCAAGGTATGAATTCTAATTGCAAAAATATAGCTTTATTATATGGCGGCTCAAGTTCGGAGCGAGAAATTTCCATTTTATCCGGAAAAAACGTCGGTGAAGCCTTGGAAAGCCGCGGATACAACGTTGTTTATATTGACCCAAGTAAGCCCGAGGATATGGAAAAGCTCAACAGCCAGTCCTTCGAGCTTGCATATATTGCGCTACATGGTAGGGGTGGCGAAGACGGCACTATTCAAGCTGAACTTGAGGCTTTAAACATCCCATATACTGGTACAAAGGTCCAGGCCAGCGCAAATGCTATTAACAAAAATAAATCAAAGATTATCTATGAGCAAAACAATGTTGCAACAGCAAAATACTATTGTGCAAAAAAGGGCGAAAGCTATGATGTTGATGAAATAATTGGCATTACTGGCGAGGATGTTGTTGTTAAGGCGGCTTCGGAGGGAAGCAGCATAGGCCTATACTTTGCAAACGGTAAAGAGCAAATTAACGAGGCCATAAAGAAGGCTTTTGAATTTGACGATGAGGTAATTATTGAAACAAGAATTCCTGGTAGAGAATTTACATGCGCTGTTTTGGAATTTAAGGATAAGGGGATTTTTAAAGACCAAAACGCTGTTTTGATAGAAGGGAATAAAGCTGCGCTGCCAGTAATTGAGATTGTTCCAAAGAATGAATTCTATGATTTTGAATCTAAATATGACGAAGGTGGGTCCGAACATATTTGTCCTGCCAAAATTGATGAGGAGCTTTCGAAAAAGATTCAAAAAATTGCGCTTGATTGTCATAAAGCGCTTGATTGTTCTGGATTTAGTCGAACAGATGTCAGGGTTAACGATAACAACGAAGCATATGCCCTGGAAACGAACACAATTCCTGGAATGACTAGTAAAAGCTTAGTGCCCGACGCTGCCAGAGCAGTTGGAATTTCCTTCGAGGAGCTATGCGAAATACTTGTTAATAATGAATTAATATAAAAGGTTATAATACGCAATGATGAAAAAAGAAAAAAACAAAAAAATAGCAAAAGACGAAGAAAAATTTGTTTCTGAAGAAAGCTTTTCTCCTAAAAGCGATGAAGAAGTTTCTAATCTTCTAAAAGAAGAAATTAACTCAAAACATGATGATTCTGAAAGCATTATTAACAGTGAGTTAAATGCGGATAAAGAAAAACCTAAGAGAAAGAAGAAAGAAAAGAAGGAAAAGCCAAAAAAAGAAAGGCAAAATAAAAAGGAAGAAAAGAAAAACAAAAAGGGGTCGGAGGTTCAGGAAGACTCTAATAAAGATACAACAGAAGAGAAACAATCTGACAATAAGGAGCTAAAAGAAGAAAAGGCTTCGACCTCAAAGAAAAAAGACAACAAGAAAAAAGAAAAGCAAGAAGAGTTTGATCCAGCAAAGGATGCTTTTGCTTCGGAGGACGATAAAAAACCCACCGACATACCTGATGCTCCGAAGAAACAAACCATCGAAGATCTTGCTGAAAATACATCTGGACCTGCTAAAAAGTATGCTATTGCACGAGTGGAGGCTCAAAAAGAGAAGAAAAAGAAAATTATTATTGCATGTGTCACAATTGGCGTTTGTATTTTGAGTGTTTTGGGTGCATGGCTCTTTAGTTTCCTAAACACATCGTTTGAAGACGATGATTTTAAGATTAAGGATGAGCTTACCGAGACAAGTTTCCACGAGCCATTCTATATGTTGCTCGTTGGTACCGATACCCGCGAAGGAAAGTCTTATAAGCTTTCGGACGGAAGGTCGGACAGTTGTATTTTGGTAAGAATTGACCCTATAAATTATGTAGTTACTATGATTTCTATCCCGCGTGATACTAAAATCACGGTGGATGGCTATACGCAAAAATTTAATGCAACTTATGCTGCGGGTGGTATTAAGGCCACCATTAAGCAGGTAAAAGAAATGATGGGTGTTGACATCTCGCACTATGCGGAAATTAGTTTTAATGGTTTGACCGACATGGTTGATGCTGTTGGAGGTGTTGAAGTCGACGTTCCACAAGCTATTTCCGATCCAAATGTTGATGTTTATGTTCCCGCCGGAAAACAAACTTTAAATGGGGTTCAAGCGCTTTCGTTCTCTCGTTCAAGGCACTTCGGCGATGGTGATTTTACAAGATCGGCTGACCAACGTGTGTTAATTGAGGCACTTATCAATAAGGCTTACCACACGGATATCTCTGAGCTTCCAAACATTTTGCGTGCGGCTAAAAACTTCGTTAAGACAGATCTTCGTCTTGGTGACATGATTGGCCTTGCAACTCAGTTCATGACAGCCGACCAAGAAATGAAGATTTATTCGGCAATGGTTCCATCGACTACAAGCTCCGAAGACGGGGTTTCGTATGTACTTACAGACAAATCTGCTCTTAAGCGAATGATGAAAATGGTCGAAAACGGTGAGGACCCACTAATGGTTGAGATTGACAGTGGGGCTTCGGTATGTAGTTCTAGGGATGCAGCAGACCTGGAAAAGAGGCGTAAAGAATATTACGAGCAGCATCCAGATTCACCAGGCCGCATTTCAAATTCGTCTTATTAAACGTGTAATAATCTCGCAAAAGGCTTTAAATATAATGCTATAATGCGAACATCAAATTTTAAGGAGGAAAAATGGGCAAAGGAATTAAGGGCTTAATTTTAGGTGGAGCGGTTGGAGCTGCTCTAGGTATTTTATATGCTCCAAGGTCCGGCAAGAAAACGCGCGCTATGTTAGCCGAAAAGACCGACGCACTTTGGGGCGAAGAAGCTCAAAAGAAGGGCACTATTCTTGGCGAGGTTGCTAAGACTTCGAAGACAGCCGTTGAGGCCGGACAAAATATTTTTAACGAGGCAAAAAAAGGAAAGTTTGGCGAAATTACACGCGAGGCTAGCAAAAAAGGTCAAGAAATTTTTAAAAGCACAACAAGCTTTGTAAATGATTTTAGCGATGACAATGTTCGTCCTGTTTTTTCTGAAAAAAATGATGAGCTTCGTAAAAAAATAGAAAGCGCAAGAGCAAAAATTGCAAAGCAAGTTGCTAAAGACGTAAAAACTAGTGCCACAAAAACTGTAAAGCCAGCAACAAGAAAGGCTCCTGCTGCTAAGAAAACTGCAGCTAAAAGCCCTTCTACAAAGAAAGCCGTAAAAAAGACAGCAGCACAGAAGCCAGCTGCCAAAAAAGCAACTACAAAAAAGACTGCTAAGAGAACAGCCAAGAAATAAGTCAAGTGCTTAGTTCAAAAAGCCTATACAATAAACGTGTGTATGTTGACGGAAGTAAGAAAAAATTAGGTCACATTCGCGCATTTATTTTTTCTGATAATAATTGTGTCGGGTTTCTTATTAAGAGGCCCGATTTTTTATGGATGTTTCACAGGAAGCCAGGTTTTGTTTCCTTAAAAGAATGTACAATAAAAAAAGATGGTGTTTCTGTGAAAAATACTAAAGCAATTGTGCCCAAAAATAAAAATGATCAAAAATTATTAAACTGGCTTGAGCTTCCAGTGAACTTCGGAGACAAGAAAATTGGATATATTAGTCGTGTGGACTTTGATGCGAAGACAGGTGAGCTTAAAAGCATTGGACTTAGCCAAGGAACGATATCTGGAATGGTGTTGGGCAAGAGCGAAATTAAAGCAAAGGACATCGAAGGGTATTCGGATAAACACCAGGCAGTGATGGTGAAAAATGGAGCAAGCATTTATGAAACTAAAAAAGGTGCTGCCGAAGCCGCGGGCAAAGCAACTTCGGTTGTTATACACAAAGTTAAAAAGACCGCACCAAAAGTGGTAGACTCTATGCAAGAACAGAGTGATAAAATTCACAATATGTTTCATGAATTTAAAGACGAATTAAAAAAAGGAATGGAAGAATAAAGAGGAGTAAAAATGATTAATGATGTTTTAAAAAATACTGAAGCAAAAATGCAAGAAGCTGTAGGCGCGCTAAAAAATAATTTAACGCAAGTCAGAACAGGCCGCGCAAATGCAAGTATTTTGGATGGAATTATGGTTGACTACTACGGCCAGCCAACACCAATTAATCAAATGGCCGCAATAAAGACGCCAGATGCGCATCAACTTGCAATTGAGCCATGGGACAAGTCGCAACTTGGAGCAATTGAAAAAGCTATTGCCGAAAGTGACCTTGGAATTACTCCAAACAACGATGGAAATGCAATCCGTCTTCCTTTCCCAAAGCTCACCGAAGAAAGCAGGCGTGAGCTGGTTAAAACATGTTCTCAGCTTGCTGAAGAAGGTCGTGTAGCTGTTAGAAATGCTCGCCGCGACGGGAACAATGGCATTTCTCAAACAGTAAAAGACGATAACCTAAGCGAAGACGAAGAGCGTCGCGGGCAAGACGAAGTCCAAAAGCTCACGGACAAGTACATCAAAGAGGTAGACGATGTCTTCGCCGCTAAAGAAAAAGAAGTAATGACTGTTTAGTTGAAGGCTCTTAGTGAAATATTTCCAAATATTCCTGCCGATATAAATATCGAAGAGCTTGACACTGCAAAAATTCCAAATCATGTAGCAATTATTATGGACGGCAACGGCCGATGGGCGAAGGCGCGTGGCAAGAACCGCTTGGCAGGTCATAAGGCTGGCGTGGATAGCGTCCGCGAAGTTGTGCGCGCTGCAAGCGACATCGGCGTGAAATATTTGACCGTTTATTCATTTAGTACGGAGAATTGGTCTCGTCCAAAAGACGAGGTCACAGGGCTTATGGACCTTTTCGCGAAGTCGATCCTTGCAGAGATGGATGAGCTTCACGCAAACAACGTTCGCGTTCAAATTTTGGGCGACATTTCTGCGCTGCCGGAAAAAACTCGCAAGGCTTTTGAGGCTGGCGTGGACTTGATGAAGAACAACACCGGTATGACGTTGCTTCCGGCTGTAAATTATGGCAGCCGCGACGAAATTTTGCGCGCGGTTAAGGTTTGTGTCGAGAATAACGATGGCAAGGCGCCTACCGAAGAAGAGTTCAGCCAACTTTTGTACACCCACGACGTCCCAGATCCAGAGCTTTTAATCCGAACTTCTGGCGAATTGCGTGTTTCGAACTTTCTACTTTGGCAAATTGCGTACTCGGAATTTTATGTCACGGACACTTTGTGGCCGGACTTTGATAGATACGAATTTTTGCGTGCGCTAATTGCGTATCAAAAGCGCGATCGACGCTTCGGAGGAGTTTAATGGCTGAAAAAAAGCAACATTCCGACTTATTTATAAGGCTTCGAAGTGGGCTTATATACGCCATTGTAATTTTGGCGGGATGCTTGCTGGGCAACTTGGCGACCATGATTGTGATTGCCGCGGCTTCGGGGGTTTGCGCGTACGAGTTTTATTTCATGCTCCGAAGTGATGCAAAACTTCCAAACGAAGCACTGGGAATTGCGGCGGCTGTTGCGTTTCCGGTTTGCTATTACTTCTTCCAAATGAAAGGCGTCATTTTTGTGACAGCTGCCTTTATCATAACGCTCCTGGTCTGATACGTTTTTTGAAGGCACGCGCGAATCGCGGATGTTTGCATAAGCTTTTTCGGTGCAATTTATACGGGTTTCATGCTCACATGTTTGTTGGCGCTTCGCATGGCCATCCCGGGTGACGAAATTTGGGGCGGCGTCTTCGTAATTTTCTTGCTTACGACAATCTCAGTCAACGATGGCTTCGCCTACCTCTTTGGCAAGGCCTTCGGCAAACATAGGTTGGCCCCTCACATTTCTCCGAAGAAAACTTGAGAGGGTTTTATCCCTGCCTTAATTTGTTCAACCGCCATTTGGTTTGTACTTTTGATTTTCCCGGGCGTAAATGTTGAAGTTTGGCAGTGCATCGTCTTCGGACTTTTATGCGGCTTAGCTGGGGTTATTGGCGACCTCGTCGAAAGCCGTATGAAGCGCAACTCCGGCGTAAAAGACTCCGGCAACCTTATGCCGGGCCATGGCGGCTTGCTTGACAGGTTGGACTCAATCTTTCTAGCCTCGCTATGCTGCGCCCTCCTAATGTTTACTTTCAACTGCATCCCCTTCTAATGAGTAACGCGAAAAACATAGTGGTTTTGGGTGCGAGCGGTTCGATTGGCCAGCAAACCTTGGACGTGGTTCGCCAGCATGCGGACAAGCTTAAAATTGTTGGGCTGGCAGTGTATTCGGCAAAAGATAAATTGGATGCCGCGGCCCAGGAATTTGGCGCGGATCACAAAATCGCAATTTCAGATTTCGAAAACACCGAAGACGCACAGGCTGCCATCCAAAAAATGATTACTTCTGCGGATGTAGATGTTGTTGTGAATGCAATAAGTGGAGCTGCGGGGCTCATTGCAAGTTACGAGACTTTAAAGGCTGGCAAAAGACTTGCGCTCGCAAACAAAGAAAGCCTGGTTGTAGCAGGTGATTTGCTAATGCCGATGGCGGGGGACAATTTGTTGCCGATCGATAGTGAGCACGGCGCAATTTATCAATGTTTGCTTGGTGAGGACAAAAAAGAAGTTTATAAAATTCACATTACTGCAAGCGGCGGACCTTTCTTCGGCATGAAGGAAGAAGATTTACAAAACATTACTGCCGCCGAAGCCTTGAAACACCCCACGTGAAATATGGGTCCAAAAATTACAATTGATTCGGCTACCTTGATGAATAAAGGGCTCGAGGTAATTGAGGCGCACCATCTTTTTGGCGTTGATTATGACAAAATCAATGTTGTTGTTCAAAGGCAAAGCGCTATTCATAGCATGGTTGAATACACAGACGGAAGCGTAAAAGCCCATATGGGGACTACCGACATGAGAATTCCCATCCAGTATGCTTTGAGCTACCCAGAGAGGTGGGACACTCCCGTCGCTAGGATGGATTTTCAAAATTTGGGGCACCTGGACTTCGGTAAGCCGGATTGTAAAACTTTCAAATGTCTTAAGCTTGCTTTTCAAGCTGGGCAAACAGGCGGCACAATGCCTTGCGTTATGAACGCAGCAAACGAAGTGGCCGTTAAGGAGTTTTTGGCCGGCAACATTAAGTTCTTGGACATTCCAGAGATTATCGAAGCCACCATGAACAATTTCAAAGCCGAAGACGTCCAGAACCTCGACCAATTAAACAAAATTGACGCTCAAGCCAGGGAATTTGCTAATTCTCTAAAAAATTAGTAGACAAATCCATAAATTTGGGTATAATACACAATCCCTGCGGTAAGCAGGCACGTTGCGGGGTAGAGCAGTCTGGTAGCTCGTCGGGCTCATAACCCGAAGGTCGGAGGTTCAAATCCTCCCCCCGCGACCATCATTTTCCAAATTCAAATTTAAATAATAATATCTAATCCAGGTATTTTGTAGTATAATTACACTTTTGTGGGAAAAGTCTCACAATGTAAAACGAAAGGAAATTAAAAGAGGTAAATTATGTTTACAGGTTCTATGAAAACTGTTTTTAATTTTGTTTTGGAACAGGGTGGCGGCGGCGACACTCCAGGAGGGAATGTAGTTGCTCAAACAGGGGATATGCTTGCTATTATTCTCACTATCCTTTTTGCCATTTGTGCGATTGCTGCATCGGTTTATTTAATCGTTAAAGCAAAAAATTTCAAAAACGCTACATCTAATGGAAACAACGCTGGGACAAAAACCTTCGTACAGGCCAAAACTCTCATTGTGTTTTTGGTCGCCATGCTTGGCATAGTTGGAGCTATCGCATGTGCCGCAAACACATCTGTTGGTCGTGCCTTCGCTAGCGGAACAGCAAACGAAATGGAATTCAAAGATCATGTTACAGTTACTGTTCATGAAGACACCAAGACGCTTAGCTTCGAAGATAATTATTTCACTAATAACGAAGTTGATGCCATACATATTGATAGGTCATTTTTAACTTTAAGCGTCGAAGCCAAGGAATTGCTGGGCGGTTACAAACCAAACTTAACTGCAAAATATGCAAATGGTGATACATATGTATTTAATGGTAATGCGGACAATGACGATCCATGTTTGCCTTTTAATCAAATTGCGCTCCCAATTAATGGAACGCAAAATATAGTTTATGGAACTTTTGACTTTAACTATGAGGCCGCAAAGCAACTTTGCGAATTAACCGATCCGTTAACTATTGAGTTATGTCAGACTTATTGTTATACGGTTACTTATGAAAAAGGCGGTGCAACTTCGGGTACTGTTCCAAGGTCTCAAACTGTGTCTCAATCAGGCCGAACTCAAGTTGTTCAAACAACAACAAAAGCCCCAGCCAATACTGGTAATTTACAAAAATCAGGCTTTGAATTTAACGGATGGATAGACGTGAACGGAAATCACTATGATGTTGGTGATGATATAGAACCTTCAGCAAACATGTCCTTATCCCCAGACTGGAAAAATACTAGTGGTTTGAAAATTAAATTTGAAAACGATGGCAAAGGAATTGCCAAAGAAAAAGGCAAGCCAGCTCCAACAGGGGACTTAACCCTATTTATTCCTATAGAGACCTCTTATTCAATTAACGATGCTGGAGAAATTACATTTACTAAAAGTGGAGCTACATTATTTACCGTTGAAACTTCTGCAGATAAATATATTTCTTATTCTAAATGGGAGCGCAAGGGTTCAACTACAACTTCGGGAATAATCAAAGACGAAGATCCATTCACTGTAAGTTTTACTTATGATGAATTCACAATTAAATATCAAGGCGCTTACCCTGATGATCCACATGGAACAATGAAACCTAATGATGTAACATCTGAAGAAGTAACCTATTTCGAAGAAAAATTCCAACCAGCTAACCCAACAAACGCTAAAGCACCTAAAGGTGTTACTGCAATTCAGTTAGAAGAAAAACCTGATGATGCTCAGTATTTATATTATTTTGTAAACTGAACAGATAGCGAAGGAAAGCCTGTTCCTGTTGGCGCTGATCCTAAAAAGCTAGTACCAACAGAGCCTGCAACGGGATGGCAAAATGCAACCTATGTAGTTCACTATGCAACTCCAAAAGCAATATATTCGGAAAATGCTCAAACTGGTGAAAATCTCATGAAGTTTTATTATGACGAAGATCCACACCCCGAAGCAAAGCAGGGAGACAGAAACAATGCATTTAAATTTTATGTTAACGAATCAAAATTTGAATGGGATGAAGATTGGAATATTACCAATATTGTTACGCCAAGCTGGTTTACTCCAGCAATTATGTCGGCAGGGAAAATTTTAGCTTATCCAACTCCTATGGTTTGACCAACAAAGGTTGAATTTGACGTTGGTTTTAAAAACTTTAAGAATCTAAAGAGTACCGATATGTGGTTTATGGATGCGGAGGCTATTAGTGTTCTTGAAATGCTTAGCGCACAAAATGGAGCTTCTGTCGTTACAAAAACAAAGACACGTCAAATTAAAAGTATTGTTGGCTTAGAAAATGTATATACAGAAAACATCGAAAGTACTGCGCTTATGTTTGCTGCAGGAAGTCCAATTCCGAGTATAGCGTTTCCGGTCCATGCTCAAAGTGTAAATGATCCGCTTGAGAGCTTAGATCTTTCATTCTGAACTAATCTTCCTAAACTTACAGGACAAATGACTGGGATGTTTGCTGGATGCAATAATTTAGTTGACTTAAAACTTCCTTTTAATAAAGAATCAAATTTTGGCGCATTTGCAACAGATGCAACCGCTTTGTTTTATGCTTGCACTGGACTTACTTCAATAAGCATTAATAATAATTTCTGCCAAAAATCTCCTTATATGAGTGACGTTTTTGCTAATTGTACTTCCTTACAAGAACTTAAAGTTTCAGCAACCTCGTCGTTTGGAGAAAACGCTGAGAGAATTGATGAGATGTTTTTAAATTGCGCAAAGTTATGTGATGTTGATCTCTCATCGCTTGAAGCAGATGCTGATGCGAGTAGTTTATTTACTGGGTGCTCAAATCTTATTAAAATAATATTGCCGGCTGGCTTTGAACAGCGAAGTGATTATATTGGATTAAATGAGGGACGTGAATGGTATTACTATAACGCTTCCCAAGGCAGCTATAGCCCAATTGATGAATCTCTAATTGGCGAAAAGAATGGTGGAACTTTTACTAGACTTGCACCAAAAGCTATTTACAATAGCGATGATAGTACATTAACTTTTTACTATGATTATGAATCTCACGATGGCGAAGGTCAATCTTTCTTAATTAACAAGGTTGAGCCAAATGAAAGATCTACAATAGCTTCGTTATTCCCAACATGGTATGAGGTTAATATTTATGTTGACGATAATAAAGTTCAATATGTAAAAGATATTGCTGATCCTAGCCTAAAAGGAAGAAAGGTTACTAGTTATATTGAGCTTAAAGCTCCTGCAAATACTGTAATCTTTGACCAGTCTTTCGCAGGTCTCTCGTCGGCATCAGAACAATCACTTAACTATATTTTTGGATGATTTATGGCAGACAGTATTGCGGCTCATGCAAACTGCTTACATGAATTTAAGAGTAAGAACCTTGATGGAACTTGAGCTACTGATAAGTTTGCGTATTTTCCTTCGGACACAGTTACTATGTGAGCATGTCCTTTTGGAGGATTTTCAATGGAGGTTTTGTATGAAATATCTAATGGGTTTTTCTCAGGACTTGGAAATCCACTAAATGTTCTTAATAGTCTTGGTAATAACGGAGAGGAAGATGCATATTTTTCAGGCGCAGATACTTTTAGCGTTGCGACATCTTTGGACCTAGGATCGTTAAGAATTCATCAATTTGCAGGATTTAATGCTCTTGGGTTAGTTGCAAATAGTCCATCCCTAACAGAAATCACAATGCCTAAAACTGGGGATTCTGAAGCAGCTAAAGGACCTCTTACCGCCTCTACTCCATCTGCACAATTAAATTGAGCGTTTATGAATTGTTCTTCACTGACAGAGATTTCTGAAGGGTTTATGACTAAGCAATGGAACATTTCTGGAATTTATAAGACTTTTTATGGTTGTACTAGCCTAGAAACATTAGATTTATCAAAATTTAATTACCAGGTTAAAGAAGCTGGACAGAATGCTTCAAGTCGTCAATTCTATACATTTAAAAATTGCAATAAGTTATATCAGATTAGTATGGATGGGGAATTTTGAAGAAAAGGGTCGGTAGACTTAAACATGGAACAATGTTCTCTGCCAGCAGGTATTTGGCATAATAATAATTTACAGGATAAAGACTTATCTACAAGTGAAATTCCAGTTTGTGACGGAGAACCTCTTTTCGGAACGTTCTACAGAGATGAAGTAACATCTGGAAAGACTGTTACGTTTGAGGTTGATGGAACTGGTGGTAGCATAAGTCCAGAATCTGCGTCGGTTACTATATATGGAGATACTGATTTTGCTTGGGACGGCAATGACATTATTATTAATGGGCAAACAATAAAGGCTGTTCCAGACAGCACTAATGCCGTAAAGTCTTGGACCCTTAATGATCAGCGTATTAATCAAAGCGGTTTTGCTGATCCTGTCAATACAATTCAATATTCTGATGCTGAATCTTTTGTGTTTAAAGTAACTTTTGTTAGCGATTCTTTAAAACCAAAAGCTGTTTATAATGAAAACGACAAAACCCTTACTTTCTATTACGATACAGAACCTCATACTGGCGACGGTCTACAAGTTTTTGATGTTTACAAAGATACACATTTTAACATTAATACAAACAATTTAACTATTGACGCAAAGCTTCCAGCTTGGTATGACTACACTGTGTCGAAATCCATTGATGCGCAACTAAGTAATTTTAGCTTTAATACACAACTTAAGATTGACGCCACAAAAGTTATATTCTCTAAGTCATTTGTAGACTATGATGATCTTGAAAGTATTTCTATGTGGTTTATGGCCGATCATTCAGGCAAACAAACATTTAAAGAATTTTATAGCGAAGCCGAAAACGGTCAACTAATCCCTGGATTTAGCAACATTAACACTACATCTATCGAAAATGTTGCTTTTGCCTTCGGCGGATTTTCCATGTTGGCTTCTGCATTAAACACGCAGGTATTTAAGAGTGAATTAGATAGTTTGAAACTCGACGATCCTTCTTCTGTCGATTATTTAACTAAATTAATTAAAGTATTAACAGGAGAAGACTATAACAAGCAATACGATACTTTTGGTTCTTCGCTTCAAAACATAGATATCTCAACATTTGACCAGGCTCATAACGTTTCGAATTATTCTGCTTTGTTCTGTAATTGCAGATCCTTGTATAGTATTGAGCTTGGAGAAAACATAAAAGATGCCAATATTACAAACATGAGCGCTATGTTCCAAAATTGTGAATCATTAGGGCTAGATCCATCACAAACTGAAATTATTAAAAACTTAGATCAGCTTGACACTTCCAACACAACAAATATGGATCTATTGTTCTTCGGGGATTTTAATATTAAATCCTTTAATTTAGCTAATTTTAATACCGAAAAGACTATTGTTCCTAACGCATCTTATGGAAACCCATCGTGGAACACAAGACTTATGTTCTGGGATTGTACAAGATTAAGTTCAATTACTTTGAATTCTAAATTTAACAAAGACAAAGAGGGCTTTGTTGAAGGCTGAGCAACTCCTTTAATAAAATGTTATTTGATGGATAACTACGATCCTGAAGATCCAGGTCAAACTAATAAATGGACAAATACAGAAACTGGCAAGACGGTAGACTCTACTATGTCTATTCCGTTTATGAATTATCCGCCAAAAGAAGATGAAGTTATGACTGGCACCTTTAGTAGAAAGCCATTAAAAGAAAGCAAGACTATTTTTAAAGTTGACGACCCAGCTAAGGGAACTGTTAATGGTCAAGAATCTGTAACTTATTCCTATATTCAGACAGACAATGTAAGACTTGACCAAAATAAGCCTTCGGATATGTTGTCAGATAATTACAGGATTACACCTGAACCAATATCTGCAGATTATAAATTTGACCATTGGGAGACAGGTGAAGGCTTTGATGTCCAGGGCAAGGTTGTAACGGCCCAAGATCAGTGGTTATTTGACGTCAGAACAGATCGTGCGACAGAGCGAGAGCTTGTTGCTGTTTTTGAAGATGCAGCAAAATCTGCCAAAGCAGTTTATGAAAAACCAACAGAAGCTAATGGTACTGGACACCTAACCTTCTATTACGATAGTGACCCTCACACTGGAGCTAATGTTGAAGTATTTGATGTAAAGACAGATACAGGCGTTTATAATTTGCCAGCATGGTATGAAGAAAGTGATATAGATCCTTGGGTCGAAGGCGAAGATAGACCTGTTCCTTACTTTAGCAACAAGATTGATACAGGAATTGGTCATCCAGAGACAATCGTAGTAAACTTCGATCAAAGTTTTGCACAATTTAGACAATTAACTAGTCTTTCATGTTGGTTTATGCCTGCAATAGATAGAAACAACAACAATGCGCTTTATCATCCATTTAAATTTGACAGCGACAACTTCAAAAACCTTCAGAATATAAACACTGAATCTGTTTACAACTTGTGGTATATGTTTGGAGGCCATGAAAACGCTAATGATTATTCGGGTTCACACACTACAGTAATAAATCTTACAGGTTTTGACACAGAACTTAAACTCCAAAACCTCGATGGTTTATTTGCAAATTGCGCGGATCTTGAAACGCTTACGCTTCCAACGGGTTTTGGAACCAACAGTAAAAGCATGTCACATACTTTCTTTAATTGTCGTGCATTGACTAACGATAAGCTATCTTCGGCTCTTAGCAATTTGATAACTCGTAATGTTGAAGATATGTCTTATATGTTTGCAAGCTATAAGTATGAATCAGCTACAGAAACGGATAGCACAACGCTTCTTTTCCCAACTACATTTATCATTAGCAATGTTAAAACAGTCGAAGGCATGTTTGCAGGTTATACAAACACAAAGAAATTAATTATTTCAGATAATTCTACGAAATTACGAGTTAGTCGTGGTTTAACAGACTGAAGTTATATGTTTGCAAATAATCATAGCGATAGCAGTGCTCTTGAAAGGATTGATTGGAGTAACCTTTCTTGATTTAATCCTGCTTCTGCTCAATCAATGCAGGGCATGTTTATGAATAATACAGCCATTGAAAATTTAGATTTTATTAATGAAAACGATACTTCTTCAGACGCATCTCACTTTAACACATCTAATGTTACAGATATGTCATATATGTTTAGTGGGTGTAGCTCTCTTGGGAAGTATGATTTTACTAGAACATTCGAAGACACTTTCCAAACCATTAAGGCACAAAACATGTCTCACATGTTTGAAAATACTGCTATAACCAGTGTTGATTTTGGCGACGGTTTCTTAAGTGTTTATGAATTAACAAATTCTAACCATATGTTTAGTGGTTGTTCACTTTTAGAAGATGTTAATTTAGACAGAAGTAGTGAGATGGGTCTTGTTGCAACGATAGTTAATGCAATGTATATGTTTGAAAATTGTCCAAGCATTGAAAAGATTAACCTAGAAAACTTTAATGTTTCAAGAGAATTGATTCCTGAAGACGAAACTGATCCAAACTCAGAAATGGTTGCTTCGGTATATAATATGTTTGTTAATACTGACGAAAGTGGCAACGTAAGCGCTAATAGTAAAATTAATGAATTCACCATTGGAAGAGACTGAGGTGTCCCAATGGACAGAACTGGCCTTGCTACAATGTCTGGTAGTAATCCTGTTTTGTGGTATTACAAGAATGATTGAACTGTTACTGGTTTTTCTGCTTCAAGTATACCTACAGAACCAATAACTTTACCGGATCGCTCTACCTTGCCTGGTTATGGAACTTTTACCAATGAGAAGCCTCATAATTTCACCTTGGCTCCTAACAAGAAACTATGGGGAGATGTAGCAACTTCTGAAGCTGCTAGCTCATTAACTCAATATATGGGCTCAGTTCAATTAAGTGTAGTTTCAGGGTCTCCTTTTGAAGAAGTAAACAATGTATTGATGGTTAAACTTTCAAATTTTGATACGTCAGTTCCTGTTTATGCTAGAAACAATCCTTCGAAGTCAGATTTTGTTGGATGGCAAGTATATGACGGTAGCGAAGACGAACCTATAACTATTAATCTAGGGGAGACAAAAACTTTTAATACAGATATTGATATCCAAGCAGTATTTGCAAATGGAGCAACTCCTGTTGCTGCATATGGTCATGATCCTGAATCTCCAGAACCACAAGATGTTTTTAAGCTTCGGATTGATTGCATGAGTCAAAAGGAAATTGACGATTATGCATTACCAGAAGGATGAACTTTTGTAGAGATGCCTGAAGATGGTGATTTTTCGAAAACTGAATATGGTCAAGCTCCGTGGACTAAACCAGAAGTTGCAAGCAAAATTAAGGAAGTTTATATAGAATATTCAATTAGTAATTATGAGGAGTTCACATCGTTTAATGGATGATTTAAGAATTTAAATAACTTAGAATTTGTAGAGGGCTTATATTTCTTAAATACTGCTAATGGTGTTGATTTTACAAGTATGTTTGAAGGATGTTCAACTATTGATGAAATACTTCTGGGTTCCTTATATGATATGAAGACAAGCAGAATCACACCGGCAATAAACAATAACTCTATTACTGCTACAAATATGTTTAATGGCTGTAATGCCCTTAAAACTTTAATGCTTAGTGGTGTTTCAAAAATTGAAGGAGGCAGTGGTATGTTTACTAACTGTTCTAATTTGACAATGCTAGGCTTAAGTGAAAACCTTAATAAAAATTTAAAGAATGATTTAGGTTTTGAGGATAGCAATTGATGTTTCTCTGGACAAAGCACGCTTTCCTCTTATGGCATAGCTGATATTCAAGATAAGATGAAGAAAACTAAGGATTTAGGCATCGGTTATGATGTATATGTTCTCGGAAAGGTTAAGGACACTTCGAAAATCCTAACTAATGACGCTGCTAAAGGTCAAATTACAGACAACTTAAGAAGCGGTCAATATGCCAATGAGCTTACTGCTTGTTATAATAATGACGAAGGCATTACATGCTCAGCGATAAGAACAGACACTTCGCTTATTCTTTCATTTGTATTAAAACCACAAACAGAGTTTATGTCTAAATATACTTCTACTTGAAAAGTTACAGTGAACAATAAGGCCATTGAGCCATATATGTTCTATGAATGAAATTACAATGATGCAGAAATTGGTAGTCAAGAACCAGTTTCTCTTTGGGCAAATAATGATATTACTGCTAAGTTTGATGTTCAAAAATATTTTGTAGCAGTTTACAATGATGAGCAAGAATTAAAGTTTTACTTTGATCAATCTACTCATGAAGACGAGGGAGACGTTACGTTTGTTCCTAAACAGTGATATAAAGAAAATGACGGAATTCCTGAAACTCCATTTGAGGGGAATGCCAATAAATCAACCAAGGTTGTTTTTGATGACTCTGTCGCTGACTACAAAAGCTTGTTTGATACTTGGAGTTGGTTTAATGGCTTCACTGAATTAAAGACTATAGAAGGTCTTGGTAATCTTAAACTTGCAAATGTTACTAATTTTGGTTATATGTTTAATGCATGTCGATCTTTGGAAAGCATAGATTTTTCTGAAAGTGATGGTAATTTAACCCCTGCTTCATTTGCATATATGTTTAGCGAATGTGAAAAATTACAAAGTATTGATATAAGCACTTTATATACTAATGGTAACTATATTGGGGATCGAGCTCCCGCGGATAATATGCTTAATAAATGTACAGGATTAACCAAGATTACATTTGGAGATAAATGACAACGTTCATTTATGTCAAACATGGGAGAAGGTTTATCGCCTCATTGAAATAATGTTGACCAAGCTTTGAGCGTAGATTCTTCCCAGTTCCCTAATACAGAATATGCTGGCAGTGGAACTTTTGAAGTGGCTCCATACTCAGCAAGTTTTTGTGCAAAGGATGGATTAGAGATCACTTCTAGTCAAAATATATATTTCTCGGATAGCATTACTGCAAGATATGAAGTTGACGAAGCAACTAAAAATTTGAAAGTTACGTTAACTAATAAATCTGGAGATAAACACGATTATCCTATTAATGTTAGAAGGACAAATCAAAACATAAAGTTTGATAAATGATTAAAGAACGATGGGCAAGAAGTTGATCTTAAGGGTGATATTGAAAATAATGACAAATTTGAAGCTCAATCTACACAAGATAATAATGTTGCAGCTTTCTATTTTGATAAAGATAATAGAACTGTAACCTTTGCTTATGATCAGGAAGCACATACTGGAGAGAAATATAACATTCCTATTGATAATCAGGAAGGATATTCACCCATTGTTAAAGAGATTGGTGATTCTTCGTTGTTGAATAAGGTTGTATTTGATGAAAGCTTTAAAAACTTTACGGACATTACAAGTCTTAGTTATTGGTTTTATCAATGTTTTCAGTTAGATACAATTCAAGGCATAGAGTACCTCAATACTATGTATGTAACAAGCTGCCGCTCCATGTTCCAAGAATGTAGTAGCTTAACTTCTCTAGATCTTAGCTCGTGAGACACTTCCAATGTTAGAGACATGAAGTTTATGTTTACTAATTGTTCTTCGCTTGGGTCATTAACATTCGGCGATAATTTCAACACAGAAAAAGTTGAAGATTTTACAGCTATGTTTTCTTGAGATTCTAAGCTTAAAGAACTAGACTTAACATCATTTAGTATTGGCACACGAACAAGA
>JAZUHG010000009.1:0-3555 GCA_045641605.1 Phoenicibacter sp.
CTTCGCCCTCGAGCTCTTTTAGCTCTTCGGGAGTCAACTTCGACCTAATCGAATTCAATACGTCACTAGCATTATTCAACTTCTCCGAAGCTTGGGACAGTAACTCATTTTGAGAAGCATTCTCGCTGTTCAAGTTCTCCAAAATCGAATCAAACTCAGCCTTACGCTCGCCCTGCTCCTTCGCCAACCTATATTGATAATCCATAACGGAATTAGCATAATCCAAATTCTTGAAAAAATCATCCATGCTCTCGGCTTCCATAATCGACGTCAAAATGGAAAATTGCACAGAATTCATGTACTCATATTTAGCAACGTCATTAAGTTGCAATTGCTTTTCAGTCATCTTGTTTTGAGCGTCAAAAGCCTTGGTTGTAATATCCTCAATACGATTATAGATAGCTGTGGCCTGCGACATTAAAGCTTTATACTCACTGCGAACAATAGAAAGATAAGCTTTAGCTTCTTTATAATTGCTAACGGTTTGCTCGTCTCCGAAGGCGAGGCCACCACTATTACTTGATTTGGGAACAAAAATAGAGGAACATGCTAGCGTAATACTTAACACGCATGTAATTGCTACGTTCATGCTACGTTTAAACTTCATTTTCATACAGGTGTATTATACCAAAAAATGGGGAGATACCCCGTGTCATCTCCTGACCAGTAAAGCATGACAGGGTGCATCACCTAACAAGCCTCTACATTCCCCTGACCAGGAATCCATGACACGGGGTATCTCCCCTAGACGACTAGACGACTCTAAACGAACTTGGATTGATGTTTGTTGTATCACTTGTCTACTAGAGCGTAGATAATGAAGAATGCGAGGCTGCCTGCTAAGCAAGTACCTGCGTATAATGAGGTCATCTCATATGTGAATGGGGCGATGTTGAACAATCCCCCGAAGAATACGCATCCTAAGATGGTGCCGCCCACAATCACTACAACCAATCCTGCGCGCAATGGTGTGAATGGTATTGATAGTCTAATGACAAGCATGAAGCCAATCAACGACATGGTTAAAACGCACATGGTCGAGACTTGGTCGTAATCCATGTCAAATACGTTGTAGCCAATCACATTCATCGCGATGATAGCCAGCACTATTACAAAAGCCGAAGGCATGGATCGAACAATGACGTTGGTCAGGAAATGTCCTTTAATCCTGTCATGATTTGGCTCTAGGGCCAGCACGAACGACGGAATGCCAATTGTAAATGCGGAAATCAACGTCATCTGGATTGGCTGGAATGGGTAGCCTCATGGCATAAATAAGAAGATTGTCGCGAGAGCCATTGACAATAAAGTTTTTACTAAGAACAACGAAGCCGAGCGCTGCAGATTGTTTATGCTTCGCCTGCCTTCGGCGACAACATTAGTCATGGTTGCAAAATCGTTCTCGAGCAAAACCAGATGAGCGACATTTCTAGCAGCAGCGCTACCCGAAGCCATCGCAATACTACAATCAGCCTGCTTCAAGCTCAAAACATCATTAACTCCGTCCCCTGTCATTGCAACTGTGTGGCCAAACTTTTGCAAAGCAACAACAAAGGCTTTCTTTTGCTCAGGTTTAACTCGTCCAAATACTGCATACTTTTGGACTGCTTCCTCGATGTCTTTGTCGCTCTTCAGAGTTGTAGCGTCAACGTACTTGTCAGCATCTTTTACGCCTACGGTGTTAGCGATGCCAGAAACAGTACGTGGATCATCGCCTGAAATGACTTTTACCGTAACTCCCTCATCTTGGAAATACTTAATAGTATCTGGAGCAGTTTCGCGAATTTCATCCTTAATACAAATGAAACCTAAAGGTTTTGGCTTTGCAACAATGTCGCCCTTATCGTTGAATCCTTCTACCTTAGCCACAAGCAAAACACGGGAGTCTTTTGAAAGCTCCTCGGCTTTCTCAATAATTGCGTCTTCGACGCTATCGCTCAAAATGAATTGAGTTGCACCTTGGACATAGCAACCTTCGCTAAATTCTGCGCCGCTTCATTTTTTATCCGAAGAAAACGGAATGACTTTCTTAAAACTTAACTTATCAGTTTTCTTGTCTTTAAAGTAACTCTCAATTGCTAAGGCTGTTTCATTCTTGTCTTCGTCGTTAATATTAATATTAAATATTGCACGGTTTAGTTCTTCACTCGTGGAGCTCGATATAGGTACCACATTGTCGACCAACATGGCTCCGCTCGTAATAGTTCCGGTCTTGTCAGCGCAAAAAACATCAACACGAGCCAAAGTTTCTATGCAATACAATTGTTGCACAAGAACTTTATGCTTCGCCAGGCGCACAACTGCAACTGCCAAAACTGTAGATGTAAGCAAGATCAAGCCTTCGGGGATCATACCAATCATCGCAGATACAGTAGTTAAAATGGCCTGGATTAGATCAATGCCATTAATAAAATAAGCTTTACTAAACAAAATTGCACCCAGCGGAAAGATGATAATCGACACAACTTTAATCAAACCATTCATGGTCTCCATGATTTGCGAGTTAACCATCTTATGGACCTTAGCTTCGGCAGTAATTTTGTTAGCATAACTTGCTGCACCAACATGTGTAACCTTAGCGAAGACCTTCCCGCTATTTATAAAAGAACCACTCATGAGCTTGTCGTCTTTGGCTTTAGCGATTAAATCACTCTCGCCTGTAAGCAAGCTCTCGTTACAATCACAAGTTCCATCCACAACAATGCAATCGGCAGGAACCTGATCTCCTCGGCCAAGCTCAATTATGTCATCTTCAACGATGTCGTCACTATTAATCTCGACAGCTTTGCCATCCCGAAGGGCCTTAACCTTCGCCTTCGCAACGATGCTTAACTTGTCAGTAGTTTTCTTGCTTCGGATTTCTTGGATGATGCCAATAGCAGTGTTGCAAATGATAACGCCCATGAACAGCATGTTCTTGTAGCTGCCAGTAAAAGCGACAATGATTGCTAAAATCACGTTGACAGCATTAAAAAGCGTGAAAATGTTTTCATAACAAATTCTCTTGATCGAACGAGTCTTGATACCGGCATCGGCGTTAACCTTGCCAGCAGCAACTCGCTCCTCGACTTCGGCACTTGATAATCCTGTTATTTTGCTTGCGCTCAATTTTCTCCTGTCGCAATGTCAACAACCAATGGAACGTCTAACTTTACTGCGTTTTCCATTTCCTTCTTCACCAACTCTGTAACAATATCAATTTCGGATTTGTCTACCGACAAATCAAGCTCGTCATGTACTTGCAGCATTAGTGAAGACTTTAAGTTCTTCTCATGCATAGATGCGCTGACGCGAAGCATGGCAATCTTAATGATGTCGGCAGCGCTGCCCTGCATTGGATGGTTCATCGCAGTTCTCTCTCCAAAGCCACGGAAACGCTTATTGCTTGCAGTCAACTCCGGAATATAGCGGCGACGTCCAAACATGGTTTCGGCATATCCTTTGACTGTTGCGTCTTCTACTACTTTGACTAAGTACTTGCGGACCTGAGGAAAACTACTGAAGTAGTTTTCAATCATCTGCTTCGCCTCGCCCATCTCAATCTTCAAGCTTTGG
>JAZUHG010000010.1:0-9711 GCA_045641605.1 Phoenicibacter sp.
AGAATAATGTAATTTCATATTGAAAAGATGAAGATGTTTTTTATATCGACAGTGTTGGAATGGTTGTAGATTATTTGTTTAAAATTGGAAAAGCAGAAGCTAAATACAAACAAATTGCTGAAAGACAATTAGACTTTGCTATAGAAAAAGCTAAAATTAATAACTCTAAGTTGCCTTTTCATATGTATAACCTAAACAATAATGAGCATTATGGAAGTCAGTATTGAGGAAGAGGGATAGGATGGTATTTGCTTGGGTTAATGTATGGAGCAAAATACAATCCTGAAAAATATAGTGAAGTTTTTTCTAGCTTGCTTAATTACGTTATTTCAAATGTATCTGCTGATGGTTATTTATATGATGATTTTAAATTGAAGAGACACATAGACACGTCTATTACGTCTATGGCCGCATTGGCAATTAATTTTGGAATCGAGAAACACATTATTGATTCCGATAAAACAAAAACGTTAAATGCATTAACGTCTGCGCTATTAAGTTCCATAGACAAAAATGGTGGTGTAAATAATTCCTCCGGAGAGTGTAAGGGTGCAGATAAATATTCAAAACAATTTGGTGATTTTTTTGCTGGCGGATATACGCTTACTTTATTAAATCAACTAAACAACATAAAGTAATTACATTTTTAATGAATTTACAAGAAATTTTTTAGATGCTTCAATTCAATTATTAAGTTTATCTCTATTGATTTTGCTCGAGTAATCGATATTTCCTTTTAATTTTGTTTTGAGTTCATTTTTAGATAATTGTGTAATCGGGCTAGTTGCAACAGCCTTCAATAATGAAGAAATTCTATTATTTGATGCTTTTAGGTCGTACATTTTTGTACTTCTCTTAATAGGAACAAATTTCTTTTCAAAAATTATTGAGAAACATAATGCATGGAACGAATCCGTAAATACTATTTCAGCGTCTTTTATTAATGTTATGAATAAAGAAGGATCGCAATCAACGTAAGTAATTTTCTTATTTTTAGCATGATTATTAACATTTGGAACTCAAATGTATTTTAGATTGTGATCTTTGCAATAGTTTATAACCGATTTATTTATTTTGCTATTGTTTGTAAATAAATATATAAGCGCATATTTTTCATTTTTATATGGATTTACTGTGCTTAGTTTTGCCCAGTCATTTTTGCCTAGTAAAAATACTGGATCTACTGTATGACAAATTGGCATTTTTAAACTATCATTCAGTTTTAAAGTATTGAATGTATCAAGACTATCTTTTTCCCGAAAACTAATTGAGAAAAAAGAAGACAAATTATTTCTAACGAAGTCAATTTTTCATTTTTTTGTTAAATCTAACTTAGGACTTGTAGAGTAAGCTATTTTTTTTGAGTTTTTAACAAAATTTAATCAATATGCTGGACTAAACACATACTTATGGAAAGACCAAATCTGATCGCTTCCGCAAATATACGTATCATATTGTTGGCATTTAGTAATTGTTTGGTTGTTATAAATTACTTTAGAGTGCTTGACGTTGCTGTTTTTAAATGAATTATTTAATTTACATGTTCTATTTATAAAATTATTTTTTTTGTGTAATATTTTTGATTCAATAATTGTAAATAAAGTTTGCCCAAGGCCAAATTTTTTTAAGTTATAAAAAAACCTTGATATTTTGTTTTTATTATTATTGTTTTGATTAACAAAACGTATTTGTTCAGCATTAAATCCTTGTAGACTAATATATTTTTGCAACGCATAAGCTTGAAGTATTCCTCCAATATTGTTGTTGTTTCAATATAAGGAAATTATGCCCACTTTTTTCATGGTTTTTTTCATGGTTGCAATTATATCACATAGCAATAATGCGAAATTTATGCATTGGTTAATGGTAAAATGATATTTACATTGAATGACAAGAATAAAAATAATCAGCAGGAAAATCAAGGCTATAAGATAAATTTTGATCTGATTGATGGTTTTGATGACAGCCAAAAACCTGTGTCTAAGTATGATTTTTATAAATCGAATTCAATTCCGAAGACGAATCCTGAGGTTGTGCAACATGTTCAGGCTGTTCAGCCGCAAGTACAAGATGAGCCAGTCGGGCAAATTTTTAATAAACCTAGGCCTATTCCTTGAAATTTAAAAAGCGTGCAGCCTCAGCCAAAGCTTGTAAAGGATCAAAGAGTGGAAGCTGCGGGTCAAGCACAAGCTGTAAGATATAGAGGTTCGCTTCAAAGAGTTGTTGAGGATTTGAAATTTGAATACCCGAAGTATTTTGCTCCTCACGTTAACCGAAAAATTGTAAAGCCAAAGAAACTGAATGCAGAAGACAAACCTCAAAAGAGCTTTAAAAAGAAACCTGGTAAGTTTTCTAAGTTTTTGAGAGTTTTGTTGTGGGTTTTGCTTACAATCAACCTTGTCTGAGTAGCATTTTATACTGTAGAAAAGCTTGTGTATAAGGAAGTGCTTCCAATGGTTGGTGGAATTGGATTTGTAAATCAAACCAATAACAGCATGAGTCCGCTTATCAACATAGGCGACCTTTGTGTGGTGGTAAAACAAACAAATTACGCTGTGGATAGCATCATTGCATACGAAACTAATAAGTCCGAACTTGTGGTTCACAAGTTCCTTGGTAAGGACAGCAAAGGCATGTGTCGTGCAAAAGGTCTTAATTACAAAACTATCGATAACCCTTTTGAGCCGGAACAAATTAAAGGACAAGTTATCTTTGCTATTCCGTTTGTTGGTTTTATCATAACGCCCGTCTTTAATATTTGTTTTATTCTTATACTTGTTGGCTGTTTGATTGTGTGTTACAGATGAAGAGCCAAGAAAAAACATACATAGCAATCGATTTAAAATCTTTTTATGCTTCTGTTGAGTGCGTTCAGCGAAAGCTTGACCCCTTGGATGCGTATTTGGTTGTTGCGGACAAGTCTCACACTGAAAAAACCATTTGTTTGGCGGTCACGCCTGCATTGAAGGCTTATGGAATTTCTGGCCGTGCCAGGCTTTTTGAAGTCATCGAAGCCGTGGACGAAATTAATCGCATCCGTCAACGTAGGTTGCTTGAACTTTATGATGATGTAGATTCCACTGGCCGCAGGAGTGCCGTTTCTAAGAAGTTTACGCAAAAATGCAAGTTTGATCATGAGCTTCAAAGTCATCCGGAATATGAGCTGGATTATTTTGTTGCTCCGCCGCAAATGGCTAAGTATATAAAGGTCAGTACTCAAATTTATGAGATTTATTTGCGCTATGTTGCGCCAGAAGACATCCATGTTTACAGTATTGACGAAGTTTTTATTGATGCCACACCTTATTTAATGATGCATGATTGTAACGCCGAAGAATTAGCGCGCCGCATGATTACCGATGTTTTGGAAGAGACCGGAATCACGGCGACTGTTGGCATCGGCACCAATATGTATTTGGCAAAAATTGCAATGGATGTTTACGCTAAGCATATGCAGCCAGATAAAAATGGTGCGCGTATCGCTTTTCTTGATGAACAAGGCTATCGCGAGCATATGTGAAACCATAGGCCGCTTAGCGATTTTTGGATGATTGGAGCTGGGTATACTCGCCGCCTTGAGGCATATGGAATGCATACAATGGGTGACATTGCGCGTTGCTCGGTTCAAAACGAGGATCTTTTATACGAAATTTTTGGAATTAATGCGGAGCTTTTGATTGATCATGCCTGAGGTTGAGAGCCTTGCACCATCGCCGACGTAAAAGCATATAAGCCTGTGACAAACAGTGTTAGCAGTGGGCAGGTTTTGCATCGACCTTACAAAAATAAGGAAGGGCGGCTGGTTCTTCGGGAGATGGCAGACGCGCTCAGTCAAGAACTTGTCGCTAAAGGCCTTGTGACCAAAAAACTTTGCATTCACATTGGTTATGACATCAAAAATATTATGGACATTGAAGCTGGTGTTGTGAATTCTTACGCTGGCGAGGTTAAAAATGATCATTACGGACGTAAGGTGCCGAAGTATTCGCGGAAGACTATCAACTTGGAGCGGTGGACGTCTTCGGCGCAAATTATTATGGATGCAGTGGCCGATGCTTACGATGAAGTGGCTGATAAACAGCTTACCATCAGGCGTTTTAATGTGACTGCCGAAGCTGTTTTGCCGAAGGATGAAGTCGACGAAGCCATGGAACAAGCCCCTCCCAAGGTTGAACAAATGAATATTTTTACGAATTATGAATTGGAAGAGAAGCTTAAAGCTGCCGAGGATGAAAAATTAGAGAAAGAGCTTGAACTTCAACGTGTAATGCTTGCTGTGAAAGAAAAATTTGGAAAGAATGCAATCCTTCGTGGCATGAATCTTAACGAAGGGGCCACAATGAAGGAACGCAATGCTCAAATTGGAGGACACAAAGCATAATGGAAGATGCAAGAGAAAAATATTCAGACATAATTGACATGCCAAGGCATGAACCAGACCCAAACAAGCATCCGCGGATGGATGTTTATAACCGCGCGGCGCAATTTGCACCTTTTGCAGCTTTAAATGGCTTCGAAGAATCTATCGAAGAAACGAATTCTTCTCTAAGAAATAAGCATTAGTTTCGTCTAGAGATTTACCTTCAAGGTTTGTGTCTCGAAGATACTTCGCTGGAGCACCTGCTACAACAGCATATGGGTCCACATCTTTTGTGACAACAGCTCCAACAGCTGCGAATGAGCCTTCGCCCATTGTTACTCCTGCCAAAACGACCGAGCCAGAGCCAAGAGTGACATTATTTTTAAGTTCAACAGATTTATAAATGCGAGACATGTGGTCGGCTTCGGAGTGTGCATGCGTGAAAACTGTAATGTTTTCGGCGAACATTGCGTGGTCTCCCATCTTGAAGCCACCTTTCGAGTCAATCAAAGCTCCGCTATTTCAAGCGGCGAAGTCCCCAACTTCGATACGATGACCATAATTGAATCGACAATTTTCATGTGCGATAAAACCTTTGCCGCACTTCTTGAAAAGTTTTTGAGCGATAAATTGGCGGTACCAAATTGCGAATTCTGCATCAATTCCAAGTGGAACCTTATCAATTGCTTCCCACAAAAAGTGCAGGTAGCGTTGCTCTTCGGTGTATGGGTCTTCCTTGGCCATGGGAAGAAAGTCAGAATAAAGTTTTAAGTCCACTAAACATTCTTCATCCATCGTTTGTGCGCCAATGAGCTGAAGTACTTCATTTGTCGAAGCCGCAGTAAGCCCATCTTTTATCATTTTGTCGATTATATTTAGCTTGTCTTGTTTGTTCATCGTATCTCCCTAATTACCAGGCGATTATAACATACTAGTGTTATAATGTGCGGGCTATGAGACGAGATGATATTAGAAATGTTGCGATAATTGCCCATGTTGACCATGGGAAGACGACACTTGTTGACTGTTTGCTAAAGGCGACTGATGTTTTTCGCCAGAACCAACAAGTGGATGATCGCGTTTTGGACAGTAATGATCAGGAGCGCGAGCGTGGAATTACAATTCTCTCGAAAAATGTTGCAATTAATTACAAAAACACAAAGATAAACATTATTGATACGCCCGGCCATGCCGATTTTGGTGGTGAGGTAGAGCGTGTTTTGAATATGGCGGATGCCGCGCTTCTTATTGTGGATGCTTTTGAAGGTCCTATGCCTCAAACTCGCTTTGTTTTGAAGCATGCGCTGGCCCAGGATATGCGCATAATTTTGGTTGTTAATAAGATTGATCGCGAAGGTGCGCGCCCGGATGCTGTGGTTGATGAGGTGTTCGACCTTATGGTTGACCTCAATGCAAGCGACGCTCAGTTGGATTTCCCAATTGTTTATGCCAGTGCCACCGAAGGTTTCGCTCACAAGGAGCTAACAGACACAAATAATGACATGTTTCCGCTTTTGGACGTCATACTCTCCGAAGTTCCAGCCCCCGAGGTTGAGCCAGAGGCAGAAGCAGCAATGCAAATCTCAACTGTTGATCACTCCAGCTATCAAGGAAGAATTGGAGTTGGGCGCCTTAGCTTCGGCACGTTGAAGAAGGGGCAAAAGGTGCTTGTTAGCAATAATCGCGACAAAAAATACGCCACGCCAATCAAGCAGCTTTTCACTTTTGAGGATTTGGGCAAGACGGAAGTCGCCGAAGCGAAGGCTGGCGACATTGTTGCAGTTGTTGGTGTTGACGATGCCGATATTGGCGATGTTTTGGTCGAGCTTCCTGCCGAAGACAAGGCCGCAACCGAGGCTGCTGCCACACGCGCTGGCGAGTTGTTCGACCCAATTAAGGTTGAAGAGCCAACAATGGCAGTTATTTTTGAGCCTTCGACCAGCCCTCTTGTTGGTAAGGATGGTGACATTGTCGGCGGGCGTCAGCTTAAGGAGCGTTTGCTTCGTGAAAAAGAATCCAACATTAGTATGAACATCACCGAAATTGAAGACAGCACCGGCATGGAAGTTGCCGGGCGCGGTGTTTTGCACCTAAGTGTTTTGATGGAGACCATGCGCCGCGAAGGTTATGAGTTTCAAGTTGGTCGCCCTCGTGTTTTGGTGAAGAAGGGCGAGAATGGTCAAACTCTTGAGCCTATCGAAGAGGCCGTTGTTGATGTGGATAACGAATATTCTGGGAAGGTAATTGAGGTCTTCGGTAATTGTGGTGGTGAGATGACCGAGATGAATGCTAAGGCTGACCAGACTCACCTTGAATTTAGAATCCCAAGCCGCGGAACTATGGGTCTTGCGACCAAGTTGCTTAATGTTTCCCATGGTACAGCCACGTTGTTCCACCACTTCGTCGAGTTTGGTCCTGTGAACTTCGAATACACTGGGCGCAAAAATGGTGCGCTTGTTTCTATGAGCACCGAGAAAGCCGTTGCCTTTGCGCTGGATACTTTGCAAGAGCGCGGGCACCTTTTTATTAACCCAGGCGACGAATGTTACGAAGGTATGATTGTTGGCGAGAGTGCGAAGGAGCAAGACATTGTTGTAAATGTTGCAAAAACCAAGCACCTTGGAAACCAGCGAGCTTCTGGCAGCGACAAAGCAATCCAGCTTACACCTCCTGTCACTTTTACTTTGGAGGAGGCTCTCGAATACATCGATGACACAGAACTTGTCGAGGTCACGCCAAAGCACATTCGCCTTCGCAAAAAACTTCTCACAGCTGCCGAACGCAAAAAAGCCCACCAACTCTAAATTATGTGATGTATAATGCTCTAATGCAAAGCAAGGAGAGCAATGAAAAAGTATAATCCTGCAGAAATAGAGCCTCGTTGGCAAGAGGAATGGGAAAAGTCTGGTGCTCACAAAGTTAAGAGTGAGGCCTCGTCTTCGGCGCCAAAAAAGTATGTTTTGGAGATGTTCCCGTACCCTTCTGGCGATATTCATATGGGCCACGTTCGCAATTATGCGATTGGTGATGCCATTGCGCGCTATGCGAAGATGCAGGGTTGCGATGTTTTGCACCCGATGGGTTGGGATGCTTTTGGTTTGCCGGCCGAAAATGCCGCGATTAAGAACAAGAGTCACCCAGCCAAGTGGACTTACGAAAATATTGACAAGCAGCTTGCAAGTTTTAAGCGTATGGGTTTTTCATACGATTGGGAGCGCAAAGTTGTTGCTTGTGACCCGGAGTATTATAAGTGGGGCCAGTGGATTTTTCTTAAGATGTATGAGGCTGGTCTTGTTGAGCGCAAGAATTCGCCAGTTAACTGGTGTCCGAAGTGTGGGACTGTTCTTGCGAACGAGCAGGTCACCGAAGGAAAATGTTGGCGTTGTAGCAGCGAGGTTGAAAAGCGCGACCTAACCCAGTGGTATTACAAAATTACGAAGTACTCTGACCAGCTTTTGGCAGATTTGGATAAGCTTGAGGGTTGGCCGGAGCGTGTCAGGATGCAGCAAGCTAATTGGATTGGGAAATCCGAAGGCGCGGCTGTCAACTTTACAATGTGTGACGCTTCTGGAAACGCCCCAAGCGACAAAGGATTCAATAAAGATGATTTTGCAGCTGGCGATGTTCTTGAAGTTTTCACTACTCGCGCAGATACATTGTTTGGGTGCAGCTTTTTTGTTTTGGCTCCCGAATACGAGGGCTTGAAAGAACTTGTTGCAGAATCTAAATACGAAAAAGACGTCCTTAAAGTTATTGAGGATGCTTCAAAAGTTAGTGCTTTGGAGCGTGCGCAGGGCGATAAAGAAAAGCACGGCGCATTTACGGGCCGCTATGTTGTAAATCCTGTTAACGGCGAGAAAGTACCTGTTTGAGTGGCCGATTATGTTGTTGCCGATTATGGTACTGGCGCAGTTATGGCGGTTCCTTGTGGTGACCAGCGCGATTTCGAGTTCGCTCGCAAGTATGATTTGCCTATCATCCCAATCATTTTGGACAAGAATGACCCTCTTTATGAAAAGTTGAAGGATGAAAAAGATCGCAAGGTGGCTTCGGTAGATTGAGACGAAGCTATGGAGGCCGAAGGCGTGCTCGTCCAGTCTGGCGAGTTTACTGGTCTTGTCGGAGGTAAGCATTCCGAAGGCGAGCAAGCTGTAATTGATAAACTTGTTAAGGATAAAACTGGTAAACGTAAGACAGAATATCGCCTGCGCGATTGGTTAATTTCTCGTCAGCGTTATTGGGGTAATCCAATCCCAATTATTCATTGCGAAAAGTGCGGGATTGTTCCTGTGCCTGAAAAAGATTTGCCCGTAACTTTGCCCGAAGACATAGATCTAGCTGCGGGAGAGACTTTGGCTGAGCATTCGGAATTTTCTAAGTGCAAGTGTCCGAAGTGTGGCGGCGACGCTCGTCGCGAAACTGACACGATGGATACTTTCACTTGCAGCAGTTGGTACTTCCTTCGCTACACCGACCCTCACAACAAAGATTTGCCTTTCTCAAAAGAGATGGCTGATAAATGGATGCCTGTTGACCAATACATCGGTGGTATTGAGCATGCTATATTGCACCTGCTATACAGCCGTTTTTTCACGAAGGCAATGCGAGACATGGGCATGCTTAGCTTCGATGAGCCTTTCACTAATCTTCTTTGCCAGGGTATGGTTAAAGATGAGCATGGCGAGACCATGAGTAAGTCAAAAGGCAACGTTGTGGCTCCCGAAGACATGATTGTCGAGTATGGTGCCGATGCGATTCGTGCTTACATCCTATTTATGGCGCCGCCTGACAAGGATTTGCTCTGAGATGAATCCGGCCTAGCCGGAATTTATAAATTTTTATGTCGTTTCTGGAGAGCAGTTAACGATCTTGCCTGTAACGCAGGCAGTGATAATCCTGATGATAATCAGACCTTTTACAAGCGTGAGCTTGACAGTGACTCCAGCCGTAAGGCTGCAAAAGAATCAATGGTCCGTCAGAGACATGCAACAGTTCAACGTGTTACACGCGACCTGGAGCGTAATAATTTCAATACTGCAATCTCCGCAATGATGGAATTAACTAACGCTTGCGTTAGTTTTCTACAGTGCTTTAGTGCTGAAGAACGCAGCAAAGATAAAGATCTTAAAAAGGTAAGCAATGAAATTGCCGAAACAATGGTTAAACTTATCGCTCCTATTTGCCCTCATATGGCAGAGGAACTTTGAGTTGATGTTCTTAGTGCCGAAGGCTCTGTCCACATCCAAGCCTGACCCGCCTTCGATGCGGAAGCCGCTAAAGAAGACGAAGTAGAACTTGCGGTTCAAGTTCTAGGTAAAATCAAGGCAAAGATCATGGTCGCGACTGATGCT
>JAZUHG010000011.1:0-30143 GCA_045641605.1 Phoenicibacter sp.
GTTAAATTATCAACGGCAACTTTATCGCCATACTTTTTAGTTAGTTTATCAATTTTTAACATTGCACTCCTTTTTGCTCCGTCCCCGTAAGTTAACTGTTCATGGCTTCCTTGACTTCGTTATTGGACAAAAAGCCAGCAAAATCATTTATGTAATAAAAGACCATCAAAATAGAGAAAAATACAACAATTGCGACAAACAAAATATTAGCACCGTCCTTAGGAAGCTTCGCAATTGCACCCTTAACTAGTGGATAAACAACATAAGTCATAATTGTTGCAGCAAGACCGAAGCCCAGGCTATTCTGCAAGCAAACCTGACCCATAAAATTGCATCACATGGTTCTATAATCTCATAAAGCATAATCTGCATTTGTGGCAAGCCCCATAATAAGCTCCATTAAGCTACAAACAATAGCTGAAATTACGAAAACTATAATTACATTGACAAAAGGTACTTTGATTTTTTTCTCAAGCCAATTTTTAAGAGGATAAAATATCAAAGCACAAGCAACACCTCCAAAACCATAGATTGGAAATGGGAAAAGCCAATCACTTCAAATCTGGCTGTTAGGATCATAAATTCCAGGAAGCCAACCCATCCTTACCGGAAAACAATATGCTGCTTCCATCCAATGCCCAACGATGCTAAATACACAAAAAATAATGATTAAGTCACGCCAAAAAGCTCAAGTTTTAGGTTGGTAATAGTTGCGCTGAAGTTTAAATTCCTTACTTTCCGGCTCAACTATAAATGGCTCTGTCAAAAGATACTTGCATCTTTTAGACTTAAAGAAATACAAAAGAATTAAGCCATCGCCAATTACATCTGTAACAAGAGTTAAGTAATCTCCAGATTGTAAAGCAAGCGTTAAAGTAACAACTCAGTCAAACAAACTCAGTACAAGTACAACATATTTCGTGTCTTTTTTACGCTTTCATATCATTCAGAAAACAACGGCATAAGCAATGCAATCAACAATTGCATTAAAGGTCATCGCATTCAAAACAAATTGCTCTTTCGTGATAAAAAAGCAGCAAAACAGCAATAAAAATGGCACCATACCATAAGCAATCATAAGGACCCGTAAAAAGCCTAGCTTTTTTGGATTTTGAAATTTTTTAGGAATTGGGTTACCGTCTAAGTCATTTTTGATCAATTTAACTTCTTTTTTGGTCTTCTTTTTTGACATTTAAGTCCCCTTTTTTAATTGAAATTATGACCTCCATATTATAATATAGAAACATGATTAAAGAGTTCAAAAAACATTGAAAAAAGACTTTTACTCTTCCTGGAATATCAGATCTTATAGTTTATTTTTGCGCCTTTAGTATCCTAGGGCACTTACTTGAATATCCATATGTAATGATTGGCGACTATTTCTTCGGAGTGATTCCAGATGATTTTGGTGTATGAGGATATCCCTTCGAACCTTTCTTTGTTTATGGTGTTGTTGTATGCTTTATAAATATTTTTATTGTTCCCATTTGGCAGTATGTTAGAACGAAGTTTAAGAATATTGCTGCATCGTGTTTTAGCATGTATGTGATTGGTGTAGTGATTGCCGCAGCTTTTGAAACTGGGATGGGTCTGATTTTTAACCAGCCTGTAGATGGAGTCTACCCCATGTGAGACAACTCTCAAATGCCAGGTAACATTCTAAATCAAGGTTGAATTGTAAATGACCTGTTATACGGCATAATAATTGTTTTATATGTTTGACTTATCTATCCACTTATTCAACACAAAGGCCTAAACAAACTTTCATATAAAGGAAAAATTATTAACGCTGCAATAGTGCTGGGGATTTTCCTTATAAATATCTTCATTACATACGGAATCTTTCACGAATAATATATAATTATTACTAGATTGGAGGCAATCATGAGTACAATAAATATAGTAATGGCAGTTTGTATTGCCGCAGTAGTGACAATCATTTCTTTTATTCAATTAAAAAAGAAAGATGAATACTCTACAGGTAAGCTAATTTTAATAACCGCAATCACATTTGTTTTATGTACTGCCGCATGCATTGGAGTCGAAATGCTAATGTCTAACATTAACTTCTTCGGCAACTAATTAAATTTAACTTCAGAATAATACAGATTTGATAATGTCGACGTATGCTCAATCGTAGACGTCACCATATCAACCAGTCTCAACAACAAAACAAATTAATAGACTATATAAAACGCTGACGCCAACAAGTGCCAGTGTAACTCCACTTACTAAGCTCATATATTTTTTAGGCCATAATGAGACCTTTTCGTTGGCAATAAATGCAAGCAAAACCGCAGCTAATAAGAACATAAAACTAAAGTCTGCATAATAACGCTGCAAAATTCCAGCCATTTGAGCATCTAAAATAGCTACCAGAACAGCCACAACAATAAGAACAATTACAACACCCATGATCGTCTTAGTTTGCCTGTCTCTCTTCCTTGCACGAAGCAAAGGTGCCGAGAAAAACAATACCCATAAAACAGGAAGACAGACCAAAATGCCTCCGAATGTAACTTCTTTAATTGTTTGACCAAGATAAGTTGTCTCAAAAATAACTGGATTTATGAATGGAAAAACACCTGTTACATTTGGAGGTTGAATAAAGAAGGCAAACAAAGCCGGCAAAACGCGCGCAATTTGCATACCCCTCTGAGTCATATCATTCATAGTTAGGTTGTAGTTAGCACCAAAGTTAGTAACACTTCCAAAACGCGCATAGTTGTACCACATAAGCCCTAGGCCAACAACAATAAATGGTGCGATGAAACAAACAAACTCAATCAATCCCTTTTTGGTCCGAAGACCCGTAACACTCGCATTTTTGATAAAATGCCTTCAGAAAAGCGGGACAGCAACAACTGCAATCAGCATAATTTGTGGCCTGCAACCAGCAATTAGAGCCATGCAAGTACTTCCAGCAATAAATCAACCAAATGGTTTGTCCGAAGTTCTTCCCCGCATCCAGAAATACAAAGCTCAAACGGCGAAGGCTACGCCACACGCCAATGGCAATGAATAAAATGTTGGGAACTTACACAAATATAAAACGCCACTGCACATCACAAGTGGAATTTGCAACAATAGATATAAGCCTAAACTTACACGTTTAAAGTGATACCTTGCAAATCTGTCAAGCAAAACACTAATTCCAATAATAAACAAAATTGTCATTATCAAAACGCCAATGGCAGTTGGAAAATTTGAGCCTGCCAATAGATAAAACGGCAAATAGAACAACAAAACAGGAACAACACCAAAATAAACATAATAATGACCATCGTAATAAGCAACATCAAAGAGGTATTTCTGACCAGTTTGTTTTTCCATCTCATCGCGGCTTCCCTTATCATAAGGGTCGCCCATAGTCTTTAAATACTCAGGTGGATCTTCGTTAAGATATAACTTACCTTGCGTGAAAGACTTCGCTAGCTCAGCATATTGTTGAGCATTGTCGCCAGCGACTTCGAAAGTATTAACTGGATGAACACCGTCTCAATCACCATAGTTATATGTAGAAGTTGCAAGTCCAACCAAGTTTGAGCCCATCAATAAATATGCACTTAACAAAATAGATTGAACTGCAACAGTTAGACAAATTACAACGCGAGAATACAAAGGCCTGTCTACAAGTTTTATTTTATAAATGCTGGAGCGAGGCCTAAACAAATACAACAAATACAAAAGTGCAAAAACGGCCAAGAAACGCCAAATTACAAAATCGAAAGGATAATGTGAGTTAATAATTACCGAATCGATATAAAGAGGATAGTTTAAGTCTTCGCCAGTGATTTGAAATTTAATATCCTTTACCTTACCTGTTGGATGAACAGTAAAATACTGGCTTCGCTTACTATTGGTTGACATTGTTATTTCAGGAATGCCAACAGAATATTCTGTCGACTCAAAATATGTCGAGTGACCGCTATCGGTAAAGTTTATCTTTACATTAAACAGCTGAGCACCTTGATTTTTATTCATCTTAAGGTGAATATTAGAAACTTCTTGATTAATATCTTTAATTTCAAAAGTATTTTGATTACTCGACACAACATAACGGCCATCTGGAGTTTGTTGCAAGTTCATTTTTTGACTAATATCAACTGGCTTGTTAAAAGCGCTTGTTATGGTTCTAAAGTTAAAGACCACAAGCTCTAAAAGTGCAGCTATACCAAGCAAAACAAGCAAACAAATTAAAACATGCTTTATACGAGCGCGCCTAGGTTGTATATGCTTTTTAAAAGCGTATTTAATTGTTGTAATTAAACTTGGCATGAAACCTCGTTAGCAAACCAACTTTTGAAGATTTTCGAATACTTCTTGTGGCGAAGACGCGGACCCATCAACCTTTTCCAGTTTATTTTGTTGCGAGTAATAATCAATTAAGGGAGCTGTCTTTTGCTCATAAACTTCAATGCGGTTTTTGACTGTAGCTTCGTTGTCATCATCACGTTGATACATCTCTCCACCGCAATCGGGACAAACATAGTTAGCCGCATCTTCGGCACTAAAACCAAGAACAGAACCTATATGCCCGCAATCTTTACACATACGTCTACTACAAATCCTGTTAATAATCACATCATTTGGAGTATCAATCAAAATTGCTTTATCAATTTGAGTGTTTAAGTCACTAAGCATTTCATCCAGGGCCTTCGCCTGCTCTACTGTACGTGGAAAGCCATCCAAAATTAAGCCGTTTGAAATGTCCGAAGTACTGAACTTATCTTTCATGATTCCAACAATAACTTCATCTGGAACCAAGTCGCCAGCATCCATATAAGATTTAGCCTTTAGTCCACTTTCGGTTTTATTAGCAACTGCATCGCGAAGGAGGTCTCCTGTAGAAATATGGAGCATTCCAAATTTCTCAATGAGAAACTCGCTTTGAGTTCCTTTTCCTGCACCGGGACCGCCTAGTAGAACAATATTCATAATTACCTCACTTAATCTGCGATGTTTAGATGAATCTCGCCAGTTTGACCGGCATCAACACTAGATTTTTTGACAGAAGATTCACGAGACATTGCAGCCTTTGCTGCTTCTAGATCATTTTCGGCTTGCATTTCTTTTCATGCAGCACGACGTCTATTATGCCCAGCAGATTCTAACTGCTCTTGCAAATCTTTATCGCCAGCAATAAGCTCCATAAATTGTGGCCAAACACGTTGGAATTCAAAATAATTCTTGCAATTACGTTGAGCAAAAATATTTGCCTCACCTGTTGCAGCTTTTGCAGCAGCGCGATATTCTTTCTTGTCTGGACGACCAAAGCTTCGAAGCCTTGCAGTTAATTTAATCCTGCGTTCAATATCTGAATCCAAGAAAATACCAGGGTATGGCTTTAAATCTTGAGCACGAAGTTGAAGCAAGTCAATTTGTGTCCTTGAATATTCAAGCTTGCGATACTCATAAAGCCACCTGTAAATATCTTGACGGAAGCGTACGCCTTCGCTAGGAATTTTTGGAGGCAAGTGCTTAACTTCCAATTGATTATCAAACCAAATATCCCCACCATACATACGCAAATTTAGCATGTAATCAAGGTCTTCGCCACGAGCAACCCAAGGATCGAAGGCTAGGCGGGTAAATGCTTGCTTGTGCAAAACCATAATTCCACCACAAACATGGCTTGAACGAGAAAGACGTGGGCCTTTCATTGCTTTGTTAATCCAAGCGTTAAATGCACGTCCCTTTTGCCAAAATCTGTCATATCAATTTGACTTATGACGGCTTGTATAATTTCCAAATCTATTGAGGTAGTACCCAGTTTTTGCAATAATAGGTACTCCAGATTTTGTAAGTTTACCAAGACCATAAACAGCCTTGCTCATAAAGTCTTTGTCATCTACAACTTCGTCGTCATCCAAAAAGATAACCGAATCAAAGCCAAAAATCTGAGCGATGGAAAGACCAACGTTTCGAATTGCGCCATAACTTGTAAGGGCAATTTCTTTATTAACGTTTGGAACACCAAGCTCGCCAGCACGTTTATGAATAACATTTAGCTCGTCAGCACCAATAATCATGGTGTTAAATTCTGTATATTGCATAGCCAAACGCTCAATTTTGATAGCGGCAGGCTCTGTAATGGTGTTTTCGGAGACAACAAGAATAACAACATGACTAACATTGTCAACCTTACGAAGTGAATCTAAAAGACGAGGGAGCTCACCAGTTTGGCTCATTGGTGTAGCATGATCATAAGTTGTAAGTACGCTATCACCTTGCTTTTTATTTCTGCTCGAAATTATTACTGGTACGATAACTAATGGGTTCATTTAAACTCCTTTTTTTGTATATTTTATCGTAAATAAGGCCTTTTGTAAAATTATCTATGGTAGAGATTAGTTCTTTCAAACTTAGGTTCACAGCAAACATTTATACCCAATGTCCTGTATAAATGTTCATCTGCGTTAGATAAAATGACACTAAAGAATGCATCACAGCCTCGAAGCTCACCAATAGCATTAATCATATCTTGAGCTCTTTTGTCATTCGCCGAAGTACTGGACAATGCTAGCAACGTTTCATCCGAATGTAATCGGGGGTTTCTACTATGAAAAGCCTTCATTTTAAGTTGGCTGATAGGCTCAATAGCATCGTCCTTAATTATTTCAACATCCTCAACATTTGCAACACGCTTTAGCGCGTTAAGCAAAAGCGAAGATGCGCAGCCCAACAGATCTGTTGTTTTACCAGTAATAATATCACCATTAGGAAGTGTCAAAGCTCCAGCTGGGGCTCCAGTTTTCTTTTCACGAGCAAGAGCGGCCTGACGAAGCGGCGTCTTGTCTGGGTCAACACCAACTTGCTTCATTAAAATTTTAACAGCTGCAACTTGTTCCTTCGCATTACCCTTGCGCATATCTTGAACGCAAAGGTTAAAGTAACGACGAATAATCTCATTACAAGATGCATTGCAAACAACGCTATTATCAACAATGCATCGGCCAACCATGTTAACACCCATATCAGTTGGCGATTTGTAAGGGCACTTGCCCATAATCCTATTCATCATTTCCTGCAAAACAGGAAAACTCTCAATGTCACGGTTATAATTTGTGGCAGTTTTACCATAAGCTTCCAAATGGAAAGGATCAATGGCGTTTGTGTCTTCAAGGTCAACAGTTGCGGCCTCGTAAGCAATATTTACAGGATGTTTCAACGGTAAATTCCAAACTGGGAATGTTTCAAACTTCGCATATCCAGAATGAATACCATTTTTATTATCATGATAAAGCTGGCTCAAACAGGTTGCCATCTTTCCACTTCCTGGACCTGGAGCAGTAATAACAACAAGTGGCTTTTTGGTTTCGATGTATTCATTTTTACCGAAGCCATCTTCGCTAACCAAATGATCAATATCATAGGGGTAGCCTTCGATGGTCCTGTGCTTATAAGTTTTAATGCCCATTTGCTCAAGGTGACCAATATAATCATTTACCTCAAGCTGCTCGGCATATCTGGTAATAACAACACTTCCAACATAAAAACCCATATCCTTAAAAATATCAACAAGACGCATAACGTCTTCGGAATATGGAATGTCGATGTCGCTTCGGGTCTTATTTGAAACGATATCAAGAGCATTAATTATGACAACAATTTCAACATCTTCTTGAAGCTCTTGAAGCATTTTGATCTTCGCATCTGGCTGAAAACCAGGCAAAACGCGGCTCGCATGATGGTCATCGAAGAGCTTGCCACCAAACTCCATATAGAGCTTACCGCCAAACTTATCGATGCGTTCACGAATGCTTTTTGCTTGTAATTGGATGTATTTTTCGTTATCGTACCCGTTCTTCATAACGGGATTCCATTATAACATAAAGATACAAAAAGACTTTATTATTTATACTTATCGTATTCGGCGATGCGCTCTGAAAAACGGTTTTGAATATCACTCCATTTATAGAGCCCATCAGCATTTTTCTCTAAACCATCCAAACTTAGTTGATATTCACATGGTGGAAAGTCAGCAGGCTCTAAACGATGACGAAGCTGGTCAACCGAAGCATAAACTAAACTTAAGGACGCAAATTCTTCGCCAGCCGCATTCTTCCATTTCTCAACAACGAGCTTAACACCAATTGGAGTAAGTTTTGAAATTGCATTTGGAAGTTCATAATCGTTAACCCCCAAAGCAGTTACAACAGATAAAATTGTAGAATCGTGCCCGCAAAGGTATGTAAACTTGCGGTTTGGATTATTCATATCCTTCTGCAATTCTTGCAACATAGGATGAGCAGCATTAATTGCAGCAGAGTGAGCTCCAAACAAAACCTTTTCATAAACATCGGCAATCTTTCCAATTTGTAGCCATTGGTCATAAGAAAGTTTCTTGCCAAAAGCAGCCTTGGCATCGTCTTCTTCTTCATAATATTGAAGTTTAAAAGCATCCGAAGCCGTGTTTCCAAGTTTAAGCGAACCTTCACATGTAAGTTCGTCGTCTGCCACAATGTTTATTTTCAAATCATCCAAAGGAAAACTTGTAATGTTGTGTTCCTTAGCATAATCAGAATCCTTGAAGTCCAGGGCATACTCAAGAGTCTTAAACTCTTCGGATAAATTCTCGAGGATACCATTTAGGCCTTTCTCGCCTCCCATAGCTTCAATTTCTTTCATTATTTGAGCTTTTAACTTATCGTTCATATATGTTTGGAATGGCAAAAATAATTTATCTTGCTCGTTTAATGCATACTTATGAACAACATCAACATTCCCAATTGGCAACATACCAGACGAAAAGTATTGTGCAGTTGCAATTGTTCGTTGATATGAATTCGTGTAGAACAAAGCTTCGTCGCCTTGAGGAATCCAATTTTCCGGAATGTAATTTAAGTTCTCAAGATACTTACGAAAGTACTGGCCCATCATTGTTTCAAGCTCGCCACCTTGAAGCGAAAGCTCACTAGATTTTGCAGTCCAATTAAACCATTCGTGAGGAGTAAGCTTGTTAAGCGTAGAACCAGCACCTGTTAGAGGAGATCTAATATTGTGACGGCTCAAAACATCCATATGTTCCAAAGTGTAGCCATCATAAGTTTTCATACCAGTCGGTTGTGACTCAGTTACATAAGATGTATCAACGCCATTGGTCCCTTTTTGACTGCAAGCGCAAAAGCTTACACACAAAACAACTAACAAGGAAGCAACAATAGTAATTCCAATATTTGAAATTTTCAAATTAGCTTTTTTCATACTAACTCCTTACGAATTTATAGCTTCGACTGGATCTTTTTTAGATGCCGACGTCGAAGGAATAAGACCAGCTATAAAGGTCAAAACAACACTAATAATAATTAAAATTACTGCAGCCCAGAAAGGCAAGATAGCAATATCATATTCTAGATTGAAAATCTTTGTAGCAATAATATTTGCTGGAATACAACCAAGTGCCGTAACAATAATTCCAAGGAAACCTGCAATTAATCCGATGATAAAAGTCTCTGCATTAAATACATTGAAGATATCACGCTTCCTAGCTCCAATTGCACGAAGGATACCAATTTCTCTTCGGCGCTCAAGGACAGAAATATAAGTAATAATTCCAATCATGATAGAAGATACAACCAAAGAAATAGCAACAAAGGCAATCAAAACAGCAGTAATCATATCAATTACAGTAGTCAGCGAAGACATAAGCAACTTTGCGTAGTCTGTATACGAAATTACTTTTTCTTCGTGACCAGATTCTTTTTGAGTGTCATTGTAAGAATCGATATTTGCAGATAATTGTTCTTTTGCATAAAAATCATTAGGATACAAAGTAATGGCAATTGGATTTTCCAAGTCTGCATAACCAAAATCTGCAAGGTTGCCCTCATAAGACCTGCTACCAGAGCCACTCATAAGTTTAGAAAGCTGCATAAGCTGATCTGAAGAAATATTGAAATCCATATCGAAACTACCCATGGCATCCATCATCTTTGTAGCGATTGCCTTGGTTAGATTATTAACAACTTGCCCAACTATTCCCTGAATTCCTTCAACTATAGCCGGGGTTGCACTTACACTCGCAGCAGCACAAATTTTAATAATGTAACCATAACCTTCTTCCGATTCAAAATATTCAGCAGGAGTAGAAATTCCTGATTCAACATATTTCTCGGTAGCCTCAATAACTAACTGACGAACATTATCATCGGTCAAGTCAAGAAATGTACATTTTTCAATAATTGCACCAATAGCTTCCGATGACATTGCATCCTTGATGATGCCAATGATGTCAATATCTTCCATGCTTGAAGCATCAAAGCTGATGGCAGGCATAAAATCTTCCATGTTTAAACCAAGGTCTTTTTTCTCTTCGGCAAAAGTCTTATTTGTCAAAATGTCTACATCAGGCTTAGACATTTGCTCCTTAACAATTTGACTTTGCTCGGCAGCCTTAATGCATTCTTCGTTCAAGTCGTAAGAAAAATTAATACCAGGCCTTAGAGAAAGGGCGACGTTTGTGCCTTCGGGAGGGTTAACAATACCAACAATCTTTAAGTCTCTGCCTTTAGCAACTACATTTTTGGTGAAATCCTCATTTGCAGACCTATCTACCCAAACACCTTTTGGACCATTATGCTCATACATATCAAAAGCATTAACAACTTTAAATGTATGTCCAAGAAGATCTTCGTAATTTAGATCATCATATTCGTCAGGTAAGTTAACTTTTTCATCCTTCAAAAAACTATCGATGGCATCTTCCATTTCTTTCTTATCGCGAAAACCCAAAATGTAGAGCATCAAATCATAAATTGTACCGTCTTGGTTAGTTACCAAAACACATTCATCCGAATTTTCGGGCCAATGACCAGCTGCAACTTTATATACATCTTTGTATAAGTTTTCGCTTTTTGGCAAACTATTAAAGCCACTAAGTGAACTCATACCACCGGCACTGTAATTTTGCGAAGCCGAAGTATAGCCAGAACCTGTCGTACCAATTGTTGTTGAAGTTAGAGTCCCCGAAGGAAAGACCTCACGAACCCCATATTTATCATTTGCATAAATAATCGGCTGAGCTCTGTATGTATATTCGACAGAATCAACATTATCCATAATGTCTGTAGAATTAGAATCTATAAATTTCTTCAAAGATTTAAGATCATTGTCTCCACTTGTTGCAAGCATTTGTGAGATGAAGGACCTAACGCCAATCTTGCCAGCCTCTTGATTATTGTGACGAAGTTCATTTATCATATTTGAAAGGCCACCATTGTCTTGAGCCATTTCGCTAAACTCACCAACAAAAGACTTTGATCGAGAAATATACAATGGATATTGCGAAAGAGTGTTTTTCTCAACATGTTCGATGTATTGGTTTGTACCAGTTGAAAGGGCTAAAATACCCGCAATGCCAATAATTCCAATACTTCCTGCAAAAGCAGTCATAAAAGTACGTCCTTTCTTACCCATCAAGTTTGCAAAAGAAAGCGAAAGCGCAGTCATAAACGACATTGCAGTCTTTCCTTTTTCTAAAACTTTACGGTAATTTTTAGGCGCATCCTTTTTAGGATCGAATGGTTTTGAATCGCCAACAATTTTGGCATCTCTTAAGTTAACAATTCTTGTTGCATACTCCTCAGCGATGTCTGGGTTATGAGTAACCATAACAACAAGCCTGTCCTTTGCAATTTTTTTAAGAATGTCCATAATTTGGACACTTGTTTTTGTGTCCAAAGCACCGGTAGGCTCATCAGCAAAAATAATATTAGGGTCATTTACAATCGCACGAGCAATTGCAACACGTTGTTGCTGACCACCAGAAAGCTGGTTTGGCTTTTTTTCAATATGTTCTTCTAGGCCAACATCTTTCAAGGCTTGAGTCGCTCGACGTTTGCGCTCTTCAGTACTAATGCCAGAAAGAGTCAATGCAAGCTCGACATTCGAAAGAACACTTTGATGTGGAATTAAGTTATAGTTTTGAAATACGAAGCCAACTTGATTGTTGCGGTAATGGTCCCAATCATGGTCTTTAAATTGCTTCGTCGATTTACCATTGATAAGCAAATCGCCACTATCATAATGATCCAAACCACCGATGACATTTAACATGGTTGTTTTACCACTTCCACTTGGTCCCAAAACAGCCACGAATTCACTATCACGGAATGTAACCGAGACCTTATCTAGTGCCTTTTGACTAAAGTCACCAGTAGTATAAGACTTGCATATTTCCCTTAACTCTAACATGGGGTTGTTTATTATAGATTAAGACAGGTAAAATTCGCCATTTTTATAGCGATAAGTACATTTTAGTGAATATGAACTACGATTGTAAAAATTAATGAAAGCATTAGAAATTTTAGTTGAGTTAATAATTGCTTTACTCAAGTCTAAAGTGGTATTTTCATTAATATCACCAAAACCATCCTTAAGAAAAACAGTAAGGAATTGGCATTCACCTTTTGCTAAATATTGATCTATTGAGCTGAATTTCTCGGTGTAATAGCCAGCGGTAATTTTTACTTCTTCAATATTTGGATTAAGCATCATTATTTGCTTTGACAAAGTATCGTTATATTGAATGCTTTGGTACGAATCAGAATAATCGATTTTTTGGCTGTCCCTCTTGTAAGCATCACTGCGTGCTTCAAGCTTAATGCCATTTGGATCTTTAAAATAAGCGTAAACAGTGCGAGAATAATCGCTGTCATAAATGGAACTGTACTCAGTCTCATCATAAATAAAATTAATACCATATTTTTGACTAAGATAATTTTGAATGGGCGCATAATCCTGTTGAGTAACTTCTTCCTTATTAATGACAGAATTTTTAGATGTTGGGGTTCCATTTATTGTGGAGCAAACAACAATTCCAGGAATAATAAAAGCTAAAACAGCAATCAAAACAATAACAATTACAACGATCTTCCATGTCTTAGTCTTTTTAGTTATTTTTTTGCTGACAAATTGAGATTCAGCTTCAGGTTTATTATTCCTGCGTGAAACATGAACACCAGCCTTCGCTATGTCTTTAATGACCAAATCGTTCAACATCTTATTAAGTTCAGCAAAAGCAGTATGAGCATCTTCCTTCGCAAGAGTATTCATAAACTTATCTTGATAGACAATAATAAAAAGTTCATCGCCATCGAAGTTGAAGATCAAACGCTTGTAGATTTTAGCCACAGCAATCATGCGCTCCATCACTTGTGGCGTTAGAATGTAGAATGCGTCTTCGGCGTTATCGCAATATGTGTAAAACTCCTTGTTAAATGCAGGATTTTCGGTCTCAATCAACTGCATGGGAGCATCGGTAAGCTCTTTATCGAAGGTACAAATTATGGGACTTTTAGCTATCTTGTTTATGTTGTAGCTAATAACTTCGGCAGGATCCCTGTCATCGGAATTTTTAGAAACGCGAGTTACATATTCAACGGCAGAAAAATTCACATCGCTAAGATCATGCTTGATAATTAAATTCTTTTGCCGGTTAATATAGTCGCAAGTAACACAATCCATTATGTCGTGGTCGGTTATGTTATTACCAATGACTTCCTCTATATTAGAATTGCTCTTACAACCCTCGCGAAATGTCTTTTCAATCTTTTTATTGCGCCTTTTTGCATAAGCACCAGTAATAATGGTTGTGATGATGCAGCCAAAAAACATAATGAACTTTGCCATTCCCTCGCTTACCCCAGAGAAAGCCAAAAGAAAACTTGCAACCAAAGGAGCTATGCATAAAATAATCCTGCCGATGGCTCTAAACACCGAAGCCACAGAATGGTCCCTATTTCTAACAAAAAGGTTGCGTTTAATTCGGTCATAAATTGGACCAAACAACAAACCAAAAATGAAACAAGTAAATGTAATCCCAAAAATCTGGGCAAAAAATAGAGCTAGACTCCATTCACCATTTGTATAGAACATTTTGACAGCAACAATATCAGCAAGAAAAGAACCCAGAATCATTCCGAAACACGTGCTATAGACCATGTTTCGGCAAAGTCGATGGCTGGAATTGTTTACTGCTTTGGGCTTTGACTTCTTTTTAGTGCTTCGGCCGTTGTATCAAAGAATTCACACAACAGCCAAAGCAGAAATTATAAGGCTAAGTATTAGCGCTGATGCTAAATAAAAAGACATTTATTAATCGATTATAACGTCTTCCTGTTTGCCTGCAGAAACCTCAAAATAATCACGCTTGTCAGGCTTAATACGGTTTGCAATTAAGCTGCTTGGGAATGTAACGTGAAAATTATTATATTGAGTAGCTGCGGCATTGTATGCACGACGAGAAGCTTGAAGATGCTCTTCGGCGTCCATAATTCCAGACTGAAGTTGTTCCCAATTTGCACTTGCTTTTAAGTCTGGATAATTTTCAGCCAAACCAAACAAAACATTCTGTGCCTCATCCAATTTGTTAGAATCCTTGATTTTTTGTGCAATTGGAGCATCGGCACGAAGTTTGATGCTTTCGATGATTGTAGCCTTTTCATAATCTTGATATTTTTTAGCAGAAGCTAAAAGTTTAGTGAGCATGTCGTGACGTTTTTCCAAAGCAACGTCAATTCCCGACATCGCTTCGTCACACTTTAGACCTGCTCTTTTAACGGCATTGTTAATTGAAATAGCCCAAATAACAACAACTAAAGCAATAAAAACAATAACAATTAAAGCAACAATAACTGGTTCCATAATCTTCCTTTCATATCTAATTGTTTATATTATAACAAAAGAAACAGCTACAAATTATTTTTGCTTTTTAACTTTTTCAAAAACAACAAACAACACACCAACAGCCAAAATTAATATAATTACAATCCATAGTGGAATATAAGCATTAGCGATTAAGCTAAAGAAACTGTTATTTAAATTATTTTTACTGCTAATGTCATTGCTGCTTATTAAATTAAAAGAATTGTCGCTTAATTTAGTAAGCGTACCTAAAAAAGAATAATCAACGTAAGACTTTCCATCATTTAACTTTGCTGAAATTTTCTTCGATTCCCCATTAACTACAATCATGCCAGATGAATTTCTGTGACCATTACTTGTATGTAGCTCAACTGTATTTCCGTCCTTAGAAATTTTTAAATAGCCTTCAGTGTCTTCCGTATCGTTTTGTGAGGCATCATGGATGACTTTACCATCAAACTCAGACCCATTTGGATCATGGTTTTGTAATTTGTTCTCCTCTATTTTTCATCCATAAATTTTTGCTACTAAAGCTGCATCAACATATGAGCTAAACTCCGGCTGAGTCTTTTCCTTTAATTGAAATGTTTTTAAACTAACACTTGAATCATAAGTATATTCCGTTTCCATCATATGCCAGTTTACATCGTCAAAAAGCCTTTTTGCATCGTAGTATGCTTGATTTTGAACACTTTCGCAAAAATCATTAATCTCTCCAGATGCATCCCTTCCTTCTAAATTTTGCAACAAATTATTAAGAGCCCACGTCTCATACTCTTCAAAAGCATCTCAATAATTCTTTACGCCAGCACCAAATCTAGCTCTATTTTGCGAAGTCAAGGCATTTAATTGCTTATAACAAATATGAGCACTACGTGTATCAACATCATAAAATTCAGTTGGAGAATAAGTATACGAATCGTCAAACTTGCTTTCAATATTAGAGACAGGTACATAAACATTAAACTCTGCATTTGCTAAAGCAATTCAATCTACAACAGACATATTTTGGGGCAAATTCTTATATGTCTCTAAAATTTGAGTAGTTTGCGATGTTTCGGTGCTAATACTTCGATACGAATTTTTTCCATTCACATCTATATCATATTGAGTTCCTTCGTACCTATCACGAAAAATATCCATAACATCTGTAACATCTACCTTATTGTCAGGTTTAAAAAACAACGGATACTTTGTGGTAGCACTGTAATTCCCCGAAGACGATGGTGCCAAAATATTATGTCCTCGCCAAGTGCGCATATGACTATAATCAACAAATCTATTTGGCCCAGCATAAGTATTAAACAAATTCATTTTGCCATCACTATTGTATGATGCAAATCCATTATCTTTTGGCATGCTAAAAAGCCCCGGCGAACAAACAACATCTTCGCTATTTTCATCAACAGTCTCGAGCATAAATTCGTTTCCAATTACAGCTACACAATCAGATGGAGCTTTTACTGCACAATATTGATGTCCACCATAAATTTCCATATACCATGCTTCGTTTTGATCAGAAATCATTAAGATGTTATCTTCGGCAGAACCAACCTCATCAATTATTTTTGCAATAAGTTCCACGCCATCTTTCGCATTAGAGCAGCTCATACCTACAAGAAGTGGAATTGAGCCTTCGTTTATACCATCTTCAACATAATTATTAAATTGCAGCGATTGAGGGCTACTATATCCAGTAACTGTTGCGCTAACACTAAGCCCGCATTCATTCATAGAGGCCTTAGAACTTAAAACATCAGTAGAAATTGCCGAAGGCGTACAAATCGTTCTATAAACTTTTTGCGGAAGTGTTCATCTAAAACCATTTGAACCCACAACTTCGGTTATTTGAAAGCCATCCGAGCCTCCAAAAACCTTTACAAGTGCGGGTTTGTTAACTGGAGTTGTGTCATTCGATCGCCCAATTAATATTGTTCCATTAGTGCTTACATCACTCCCAACATAAACACCAGTGCAAGCAAAAGCAGGACTAGCAATGACAAAAACACTTGCTAGTGCAGCTACTATGCATATCAAAAGCTTTTTTGTTATATTATTTAATGGATAAAATTTAAGCATGATATCCCCTTTGAACCATTCTTAAATTATAACATCAAAATAAATTCTTAATTACTTATATTGTGAGTCGTGCTTTCTAAAGAAATCAAAGCGAGGCGGTAGCTCTTTTATATTATAAGAATTATTATTGAATAAACTTTTCTCAAGCGAAGTAAATATTTCCCAATTAAAGAAATCCTCGTAACTTATATTCATGCACTCCGCAATCTTTTCACAACCTTTTGGAACAATAGGATGCATCATTAAGGCAGATGCATATAACAAATAAAAAGAATTGCTTAGTAAATTATCAAGGAAAGCATCATCGCTCTCTTCAATCTTCGAAGCATTGTCTGATCAGTATTTATTTGCATAACGAATAAACTCATCCATAAGTTGCATTACAGAATAAAGCTCAGCTTTATGCATGAGCTCCTCGTATTTATTCATTGTATCGGCAACATATTTTTTGATTTCAGCATCAGGGAACGAAAGTTTAACCTCACAATTTCTAAACTTTTGCGAAGTATAAAAACAAGAACGCGCCAATCTATTAAATACATTTGTCAAAAGCGTTCCTTCTTTTAAAACTGGGTCAGCAACACGTGGGTCATTGCGCTTCGCTTCGTCGGTCTCAAACGGCTTCGGAGAAAAGCTTACAGACTTCTGCGCAAGACCAAGCGCCAACCAATGAGCTCTTAGCTGGTCAGATGTATAATAATCCAAAAGTTCATCAGCACTTGGTGGCTTTACAGCTCCACTAGATGAAGCCTTCACATTCCCAAATAATACATGATGGTTTGCAATCAAGCTTGTTTGTCGAAGTCCTTCAAAGTCATTTCCCGCACTTTTGCCATCGCGTTTAATTTGGAATGCATCAAACAAAGCGGGTTGAGCAACACCATAGAAGTAAATATTATCCTGACCAATAAATTGATATACGGTTGAATCTTCACTGGCTCAAAAATCTTTTCAAGTTAGTTTAGATTTCATCTTTTCATTGGCTGCCATCGTAAAAGATATTGGAGCCCAAAGGCTTTCTGGCCAACACCAAACAGTTAAATCTTCGCTTTGGCCATCCAAATTTGGAGCCTTTACACCCCAAGCAGCATTACCAGTTAACCTAAATGGAACAAGAGTTTTGCCTGTTCTAAAACGGATTCCAGCTTCTGCCAAAACTTCGCGAGCATCGTCGCGATCTTCAATCTTATCAAAGGTTACAGTAAAACTTTGCTTGTTGCCTTCGGCAGCTTGATATTCATGCTTCGGCAACTTGTCTTCGAGCTTTTTATAATCGTCAAAGCACTCGTTCTTAACAAAAATTACAGGGGCAGCCAAAAATTCGGCGATATCATTTGTAACAACATCTCGAACTTCAGGATCTGCCTTCATTTTATCAACCAAGCCAAGCAAAAACTTTCTATAAGCTGGCAAATCGAAATACCAATTCTTAACAGTACGCATCTCTGGAACACTTCCAGTAACGCTAGATTTTGGCGCGATCAAATCCTGAGGAGCATAGCTGTGACCAAGGCTACACTCATCTGCATAAGCAGCCTCACTCTTACAACCAGCCACAGGGCAACGGCCCACAACCTGGCGACCATTTAAGAACATGTCAGCTTCAGTGTCATAAAATTGCTTCGAATCTATGCACTTCAATCAGCCATTATCGTAGAGGGCTTGCAAAACCTCGTTGGTCAACTTTTGATGCGTTTCTCCGCAAAGACCAATGCCGCTTCCCTCAAAAACCGAGAGCTCAATGTCATAACTCTTTAAGGTTGCAACTTGAGCTTCATGATTTTTTTGAACATAATCTTCTATGCTTCCATCAAATTTACCGGCTTCCTTCAACTTACGGTAGCCTTCATCGATTGGAGAGCCAAAACAATCGGTCCCAGAAACAAAACGAACATTTTCTGGACCAATCCTATCTTTTAAGAAACGCGCAAAGCAATCGGCAGGAACAAAAACTCCACCAACATGGCCGAAATGAAGGCTCTTGTTTCCATAAGGCATACCAGCTGTAACAACAGCGCGTTTTGGTCAACTAACTTTAGGCATCGTTGCCCTTCGTTGCTTTCTTTGCAGTGCGAATTAAGAACTCGCGATTATTTTCGGTCTTCTTCAAAGACTTAATAAGTGTATCCATTGCTCGCTCGGTGCTATTAAGATTAGCAAGAATTCTACGCAAGGCCCAAATAAGCGGAGCCTCTTGAGGGTCAAGTAACAAATCTTCCTTTCTTGTACCCGAAGTAATTGGGTCAATAGCTGGGAAAATTCTGCGGTCGGCCAAACTTCTATCAAGTTTAAGTTCCATGTTACCGGTACCCTTAAACTCTTCGAAGATAACTTCGTCCATCTTTGAACCAGTTTCAATAAGTGCCGAAGCCAAAATTGTAAGACTTCCGCCGCCTTCGATATTTCGAGCAGCACCCAAGAAACGCTTAGGTGGATAAAGTGCAGTTGAATCAACACCACCAGAGAGGACACGACCACTTGGTGGCTGAGCCAAATTGTATGCACGAGCAAGACGTGTAATGCTATCGAGCAAAACGACTACATCTCTACCCTGTTCAACAAGACGTTTTGCACGCTCGATTGTAAGCTCGGCGATTGCAGTATGATTCTCGCAAGGCATATCAAATGTCGAAGAAATTACCTCGCCATCGATAGACCTTTCCATATCTGTAACTTCCTCAGGACGTTCATCAACAAGCAAACACATTAAGTGAACCTCAGGGTTGTTCGCACTAATCGCATGAGCAATGTCTTTTAAGATGGTTGTTTTACCAGCCTTCGGAGGCGATACAATCAAACCACGTTGACCCTTACCAATTGGAGCAACAAGCTCAATAACACGGGCCGTGATCTCCTTAGGGTCATATTCCATATTTAAGCGCTCATCAGGGAAGATTGGCGTCAAATCTGCAAAGCGCGGACGTTTCTCAAACTTATCAAGGGCTATCTCATTGATGCTATCAATCTCTGCCAAAGCGGCATATTTCTCACCTTCGCGAGGAGGACGAGTCTTACCAACAACCTCATCACCCTTACGAAGACCATTCTTACGAATCATTGAAACACTCAAGTAAACGTCAATCTCACTTGGCATATAGTCTTTGCAACGAAGGAAGCCATAACCATCTTGCATGATATCCAAAATGCCTCGAACTTCCTTGAAGCCCTCAGCCTCGGCCAATGCCTTAAATACAACATCAACAAGCTCTGCCTTCTTTAAGCCATCAACATCATCAGCTGGAATCTTAAGCTCATCCGCCTTTGCAAGAAGCTCATCATGAGTAAGCTTCTTCAAGCTATCAGGAGTTTCACTAGGGGCAGCCTCCGTCTTTTTGTCGGCTTTCTCCTCCTTGTCCTTCTTAGCATCCTTTTTGGCGTCGTCTTTTTTCTCTTCCTTTGCCTCTGCCTTGGCATCTGCCTTCTCTTCGCCAGCAACAGTTTTATGCTGCCTACGTGGCTTTTTAACCTCAGCAGAACCAGCCAATTCCTCGACGTCTTTTTCTTCAGTCTTTTCCTGTGTTTCTTTCTTAGTTACCATCATAAACTCCAATCGTGGTAGTCCTCACAAATTTACTTGGGTTTTATTTAATTTTTACTACTTTTAAACAACATTCTAAAATTTCAATGATTGTTTCCAGTGCCGAAGGCACCGTGCTGCTTTTCGCAACGTGCTTATAATACCTTAAATTAAACCAGATAAACCAAAAAGATAAAATTATTGTCAGTCAGTATTTTTATATTTGGTAAACTTTGGGTATGGAAAATCCATATGGAAATAATGATATGCGCAAGGGAACCCGAGTCCAGGTTGGCGTTGGGATTAATTCTTTGATGCATTCACTTGATGAGAGTGACGAAGCCAGCAAAAAGGCACTTCGAGCAGCGAAAGTGCAAAACTTGTTTAAGGATTGTGCCAAGCATCTCTACGGGTCTTCGGCGTTTTTGGTTTTGCAAAACATTAATGCTGTTTACATTTTGAATGAGCGTGACAAAGGCATGCTCAAAAAGGCGCAGCCTGGCGATAAACTCATTAAGCGTTTGGTAATTTATACTAGCGATAGCACGGTTTATGCAGATCTTGATTCGCGCCAAGAAATGATTAAGGTTTGGTTTAGCAATAACGGCGAGCACCTAGACAAACTTGAGATTTATTCTTCTAAGTTTCAAATGCGCAAACGCTTCCCTTATAAAAATGATGTTGAACTTATGAAAAAGAATGTTGTGTCTAACAAAGAAAGTGAAAATAAGCTTGTTCCTCCTAAAAATCCAGAGGAACTAATGCCTCTCATCGAAAAAATCGAAAACGCAAAACTCAAAAACTCTCTAATAGAATTAATTAAAAAGTAAAGATTTATAAAAGGTCGAAATTAATATCATTGTTTCACTGGTTAAATCATTTAACACATGAAGTGTCATTGATTTTTCCAGTAATATAATTATTGAATTCCCATTCAGCTATTTTTAGGGACTCTTTCTCACCATCGAGGTTATTTGGGTTGTTGTAGAACAAACAGCAAACATCATGTAAAGAGTTGAGATGCGCTAAGATTGATTCCTCGGCTTCGTTGTTTTTAAAAGACTGCAAAGTGTAATTCATCTCGCCCCATGCGTCCATCATTTGAGCGAAAAAACTACGCTTATTCCACTCCTCAATATATGAGCTATCAAAATTTTCAATAGAAAAATCTTGCTCTATGTAATCACTAAGAGATATATTTTTAATAACACTAGTCATTTTCTAAATTAACCCAAGCTTTTAAGGTCTGATTAAATTGCTCAATAGAATCGCTGTCGACTATTATTCTTCTATTCTCTGGATCATGCTCTTTTCCCTTATTGATGTTTAATGTTGATTCTCAAACAACATGACCATCATTAAAGAAAATATTTCCTCCAATAAGGTCGTCCTTTTCACCCATTTCAGGTAAACAAGCGGCATGAACAGCCATGCCAATATTGACCTTATTTAATTTAGGATTAATGACAAATTTAATAAAATCAGGAAAAAACTTAGGCTCAAACGCTTTTAAATCATCCAAACCTACATTTTTATCAAGTATTATTCCTCTTCTGTCTTCCATACCACCTTTTATTATATCTTAAAAAAGTCTTTTACTCTATTGCGTAAGGATTATTGGGTCGCCGTCTGTGATGGCGATGGTCTTTTCAAAGTGTGCCGAAGGCAAGCCATCGGCAGTTGTGACAAGCCAGCCATCCTTGCCATCAACAACTTCATGTGTGCCCATATTAATCATAGGTTCGATGGCGAAGACCATGCCTTCTTCAAGTTCGATGCCAGTGCCAGCTTTACCGTAATTTGGAATGCTTGGATCCTCATGCATAGCATGACCGATGCCGTGGCCTACGTACTCACGAACAACACCATAACCTGCGTCTTCGGCGAGCTTTTGACACGCATGACCAATGTCACCCAAATGCTTTCCTACACGCGCCTGGTCAATTGCGGCCCACATGCATTCTTCGGTCTTTGCCAAAAGGAGCTTTTTATCTTCGGAGATTTCACCAACAGCGAATGTCCAAGCATTATCGCCAACCCAACCATCTTTGATGGCACCTGTATCAATCGAGATAATGTCGCCTTCTTGCAAGATAACATCAGCAGCTGGAATACCATGAACTACAGCATCGTTGACACTTGCACAAATAGAACCTGGAAAGCCATTATAGCCCTTAAAAGCAGGAACTGCGCCTTCCAAGCGAATGATTTCCTCACAAATCTGATCCAACTCCAAAGTAGAGATACCAGGACGCACCTGCGCCCCAGTAAGCTTCAAGGCCTTGGCAGAAATCCTGCCAGCCTCTTTCATTGCTTCAATCTCTTCTTTAGATTTAATATTAATCACTATTCAGCAATTTTGATTGCAGGAGTCATTGTGCCAGAAACTGAAATGCTCTTGACGTATTTACCTTTAGCTGCCGATGGCTTATCGCGAAGAATTGCATCATATACAGCATTGTAATTAGCAAGCAATTGATCAGCAGAAAAGCTAAGCTTACCAATAATTACATGGCAAATACCAAATTTGTCGGCACGGTACTCAACCTTACCACCTTTAAGATCTGCAATTGCCTTTTCAACATCAGCAGTAACAGTTCCAAGTTTAGGGTTAGGCATTAAGTTACGAGGTCCCAAAACCTTACCAAGTTTACCAACTTTACCCATTTGGTCTGGAGTAGCAACAACTGCATCAAAATCTATCTTGCCCGCTTGAACATCTTTAACAAGATCATCAGAACCAACAACTTCTGCACCTGCAGCTTGAGCCTTCTTAGCAGCATCGCCTTCAGCAAATACAGCAACACGAACGCTCTTACCAGAACCACTTGGAAGAGCAACCATTCCGCGAATTTGTTGGTCACTTTGACGTGTGTCAATACCAAGACGGAAATGAGCTTCAATAGTCTGATCAAAACCCATCTTTGGAGCTTTAACTAGAGTTTCAAAAGCTTGCTTTGCATCAACTGGTTCGGTTGGGAATGCCTCTTTGGCAGCCTTATAATTTTTAGATTTAGCCATTTTTATCATCTCCTTTGTGGTCTTAGGCGGGCTTATAAGTTTGTGGCTAACAAACTGTCCCTCCCACTTAATTTATAAAAAAGACTATTCGTCCTTCTTATCATCTTTAGGCTGCTCATCAGCTTTGTCATCAGCTTTCGCTTCTTCCTTGCCTTCTGCAGCCTCTTCGCCACCCTCAGCAGCTTCTTCGGTAACACCCATTTCAGCAGCTTCGGCAGCCTTTTCTGCCTGCTCAATTTCTTCGAGCGACTTACCACTAAGAAGCGCAGCAACACGCTTCGAAGCAACATATTCTTTCTTCATTTCAATACCCTCAACGCGAACACCCATGCTCCTGGCAGTTCCAGCAACAATAGCCATAGCGGCTTCGATGTCATTTGCGTTAAGGTCAGGCATCTTGATTTCGGCAATTTCACGAAGTTGATCTTTTGTTAGAGTACCAACAAATTTCAACTGAGGAATTCCCGAAGCACTTTTGATGCCGAGTTTTTCTTTAATAAGAACAGCAGCTGGAGGAGTCTTGCAAACGAAGTCGAATGTTTTGTCCTCATATACACTGATCTCAACAGGGATTACTGTGCCAGCTTTATCCTGAGTAGCAGCATTAAAAGCTTGGCAAAACTGCATAATGTTAACGCCAGCAGCACCAAGCGCAGGACCTACAGGAGGTGCAGGCTGAGCCTGTCCAGCTGGAATTTGCAGTTTAATAAAATGTTCAACTACTTTATCTGCCATAATCATTCCTTTCAACAATTCTCTATCTATCAACTATTGGTGAAAGAAGCCCCTGTCCACTTGGGTTCACCAATCTAATTTTCAAACTAAATCTTGGCAATTTGACTGAAACTTAACTCAACCGGAGTCTCACGGCCAAGGATAGATACATTAATCTTTACCTTGCCAGAATCGGTCATAATTTCAGTAATTGTGCCATCAAAGTCAGCCAAAGGTCCACTAACAACCTTAACAGTTTGACCAACTTCAAATGCAGTAGCAGTACGGCTTGCAACCTTTGTGCCGCTACGATGCATAATTTTGTTGTACTCTTCGCGAGTAAGTGGCGAAGGCTTACCACCACTTCCAACAAAACTTGTAACGCCAGGAGTATTTCTTACAGCAGCCCATGATTTATCATCAAGCTCCATCTGAACCAAAATATATCCAGGCAAAACCTTCTTGTCTTTTTCAACACGCTCGCCGCCTTCTTTAATTTCGGCAACGCGCTCAATTGGAATTTGCACCTTAAAAACATTCTTTTGCAAATTCATAGTTTCAATACGAGACATCAAAGCGTTATAAACTTGTTGTTCGTATCCAGAATAAGTATTTAATACATATCATCTTTTAGCCATCTTATGCCTCCAAGTGCATAACCCTTAACCAGAAAAACTTGCGATCCAAAGCAAAATAGGAGTAACAACAAGGTTATCCAAGATTGCTACATAAGCACCGAAGAAACACAACGCACCAATAACAACACCTGTCCACTGACCTACATCTTTTTTGTCAGGCCATGTGACACGCTTTAGCTCTGCCTTTACGTCAATGAAAAACTGAACAATCTTACCATGCTTTTTAGGTGCCTTATTTTCTTTGGCAGCCATCTTAGCATCGCGGCGTTCTTGGCGAAGCTGAGCCGGTGTCTTCTCGACTGGTTCCTCTTCTTTCTTTTTGAAGATCTTTTTAACCTTAGGCTCTGGCTCTTTTTCCTCTTCAGGCATAGAAGCCTTTAAGGCAGCCTCTTGTTCGGCCTGTGCTTTTGCAACCTTACGAGCAGCTCTAGCAGCAGCAGCCTTAGCCTTTTGTGTCTTCGATTTCTTTGCCATCTTCTTTCCTTTGTCTTATTACCAGTAAACTGGCAGGCCAGGAAGGACTCGAACCCTCAACTTTCGGTTTTGGAGACCGACGCTCTACCAATTGAACTACTGGCCTACAATCCGCCATCGCAGATCAATATTAACGAGTCTCCTTATGCAAGGTCGAATGTCCACACCACTTGCAATACTTCTTAAATTCAAGTCTGTCTGGGTGCTTCTGCTTATTTTTCGTTGTCGTATAATTACGACGTTTGCACTCAGTGCATGCCATTGTTGCCAATGTACGCATAACTAACCTTTCTCGTTTTAAATTTTGCTTCACACATTACACATGACACGAAAGGGGCGAAGCGAACCTCGCCCCTTTTAGTTTTATCCAAAAATTACTATTTAATAATTTTTGTGATACGTCCAGAACCAACTGTACGGCCACCCTCACGGATAGCAAAACGAAGGCCCTCTTCCATAGCAACTGGGTGGATAAGTTCGCCCTTAAGAGTTACGTTATCACCAGGCATTACCATCTTTGTGCCCTCTGGTAAGTGAGCAACACCAGTAATGTCAGTTGTACGGAAATAGAACTGTGGACGATAACCATCAGCAAATGGAGTGTGACGTCCACCTTCGTCCTTAGTCAAAATATAAACTTGACCTTCGAACTCTGTGTGAGGCTCTACAGAACCTGGCTTGCAAAGTACCTGACCACGTTCAATTTCCTCACGCTTTGTACCACGAAGCAATACACCAACGTTATCGCCAGCTTGAGCTTCGTCAAGAAGTTTACGGAACATCTCGATACCAGTAACAACAGTCTTAGGTGTTTCCTTAATACCAACGATGTCAACTTCGTCATTAACGTGTAAAACGCCACGCTCAACACGGCCAGTAGCAACAGTACCACGACCAGTAATTGTCATAACGTCTTCGATAGCCATCAAGAAAGGCTTATCCTTATCACGTTCTGGAGTTGGGATGTATTCATCAATAGCATCCATAAGCTCCCAGATTTTTGCCTGAGCATCAGCGTCGCCTTCCAAAGCTTTCAAAGCAGAACCTTGAATGATTGGAGTGTCGTCGCCTGGGAATTCGTAAGTGTTTAATAGCTCACGAACTTCCATCTCAACAAGTTCGATAAGTTCTTTATCATCAACCATATCGCATTTGTTCAAGAAAACGATGATCTTAGGTACACCAACCTGGCGAGCCAAAAGAATGTGCTCGCGGGTTTGAGCCATAGGACCATCAGTAGCAGCGATAACAAGAATTGCACCGTCCATCTGAGCAGCACCAGTAATCATGTTTTTAACATAATCAGCGTGGCCTGGGCAGTCTACGTGTGCATAGTGACGCTTGTCAGTTTCATACTCGATGTGAGCGATAGAAATGGTAATACCACGTTCACGCTCTTCAGGAGCTTTATCGATGTCCTCAAATGCAGTAAAGTCAGCCTTAGCTGTACCATGAGAACCATCATTGCTCGAAAGTGTTTTGGAAATAGCAGCTGTTAAAGTTGTCTTTCCATGGTCAACGTGACCAATAGTACCAATGTTAACATGTGGTTTGGTACGTTCAAATTTTTCCTTAGACATAAGTTTCCTCCTTAAATATCTCCGAAATATCGGTTTGCCGAGGATTCGGCTAATTTTAAAATTGGTAGCGGTGACTGGATTCGAACCAGTGACGCCACGGTTATGAGCCGTGTGCTCTAGCCACCTGAGCTACACCGCCATAATGGAGCCTGTGACGGGATTTGAACCCGTGACCTCTTCCTTACCAAGGAAGTGCTCTACCCCTGAGCCACACAGGCAAAATGGTGGGCGCGCTAGGTTTCGAACCTAGGTAGGCATAGCCAACGGGTTTACAGCCCGTCCCCTTTAACCGCTCGGGCACGCGCCCATTTTTCTGTGTGCTTCAGGCACTTGTCATGTGTATTGTCAAGCTGCACACTAGCGTTTAACACAAGTGAAAACTAATGTTTTCCCTGCTAACGCAAGCATCCCGCGCTCACTACCGAGCGCAGTAATGTGGAATAATACTACATTTTTCCTGCAAGTCAACGAAAAATTCAAAATTAACGCCCTCGGGCGTGCATATATCTAAATTCAAGTATTTCCCATAAAAAAACAGGGTGCCTTTTAAATAAACACCCTGTTAATTAACTTATGAATTAAATACTACTTATGCTTAGGTTTTACATTATTTCTTTTCTTGCGAGCAACTACATAGGTCACACCACCAGCAACAACAACAATTGCTATCAAACCAATAATTATTCAGAAATTAGAATCCCCTGTTTGAGCATTTACTATAACAGGATTATCAGGATCTGGTGTAGGTGGTGTTGGGGGAACTGGTTCGTCTCCAAAGTACGCTTTAAATGTTACGCTATAGAATAATTCATTTGATGGTAAATCAGAGACATTGTATTCTACAGCATCAATAAAGATAGTCCATTTTGTAAACTGTTTTCCTTCATTAGGAACAGGTTTAGCTCCTTGATGGTCCAAATCTAAACTTGTAAGCTTAAGAGTATTGCCCTCCAAAAGATTAAATGAAGCTCCTCCAATAATATTAACAGTTTCATCATTTTCAATATACCCATTACCATCTGTTTCAAAAGCCACAGTTAAAGGATCATTTTGCGCAAAATTAGCTACATATGTTGCTCCACTAAATACAGGAGGAGTACCAGATTTCTCAGGTTGGAAGAATTCATTAGTTGAAACTTCTGTACCATCTAATGTCCAATTTACAAAATGATAATATTTATTAGCGATAGCAGTTGCCCCAACTGATGCTGTAGACTCATGAGGATATAGACTCTCAGAGCCAGATTGGCCAGCAGACTGTCCTGTAACTTGAATATTACCAAAGGAACTCTGACCATCATTAACTTTATAATTTACAGTCACAGCATTTTCATAGAACAATGCATAATAGTCAGCTGAATCATAATATGTATATACGTTCCCTTTTCCATCAGATGTTGTTTTCCCAGTAGGCTTATAATCCAACTTGCCTTCGGTACCAGAAATTATTGTAAAAGTACCATCTGCATTCTTTGTTGCCCAGGCAATAAAAGTAGCGCTGGTCCCTTGTGAAGCTGTTGATCCGCTTAAAGTAACCGTACCAGCATTAATTGCATGATCAAGAGAATCACTAGTTGGAGACACCGAAGCTCCACATGAATAATCACGTGCTAGAAGTTCTGTAGAATTATTTACAGTTTGTGCATTATACGTTATATTAATAGGAGCATTTTCTTTAAACACAGCCCAATAAGTGGCATCCTCTAAGTAAATGTCTTCTACTGTTGGTGGATGAATCTTTACTTTACCATCTGAGGTATTGGTAATTCATTCGCTTTCAACAGGTTTTGTTAAATCATACGCTCCATCAGCACCAGAGTAATATCAAGTTATAGAAAATGCCGGGTTAGCCTGAGCAAAACACATAGCATCATCTGCTTGAGATACTTTAATACTCTGACTTTGTTTGTCTAAGGATCCACCGACAATAGGAGTCATTAAAGCTCCTGAATAATCAAGAGTAACCATTTTGTAGGTTAATACTATAGGGTCAACTTCTGTATAATAAATATTTATATAATTCACCGTATTTAATTCTAATGTTGTTGTTATTGTCTCTGGACTCTGTAATGAGAAATCATCAGGATCTAACGTAAGTGGCGGATCTATTTCAGGTTTAGTAGGAGGATAAATAGTAGCTACATTAGCATGATTTTCTGTAGTTGTTGCCTGCTCATCTTCATGAGTCATTGTATAAACACCCGTATCCTGATCTTTAGTATGACAATAATGCCTTACTTTATATTGAAAATCAGAACCTTCGGATTTATAAGTGTAATAAAAAGTTACAATGTTAGGATTTACATCTCCAGTCCATGGTTTTAGGGTAATTGTTTTTTCGGTTTCTGGACTTTTAGTGGTATCAATTTCAATAATACCCCTAAAGTCAAGTCTAAATGCATCAGGAGTATCTGCAGGAATTAGGGCTTTAACAGTAACCAGAGAACCAAGAGTATCTCTTCCAATCATAGTATCAGCAACTAAAGTTTTGCCTGTCGTATCATCTGATAAAACGAATCTTGTTTCATAATCAACTTCTTCTTCAGTTACCCAATATTGATGAACAACAATTCGTGGAATATCAGCATTATTTGTTCCTAACTCAGAATAGTCACATCAAGGCATCTGCATTTTAAAAGGATCGAAAAAAGTTTTAACATTATTAGTCTTATCATCAGCGCTAGCATAATAATAATAACCTACGAAACGATATGCAGGATGATCATCTATTTGAGATTGAAGCTCTTCTTGTGTAGGATATACTTTTTGACCATCCAGTGAAGACATATCCTTTAAATATTGAACGGTCTCTTTTCCGTTTTGTGTATATTTAGTTTCATCAGTAAAATCACCTTTATAGTTGCCCGTATTAAACTGGATTTCTCTATCTGGTGCAACCCAATGTGCATATAAATCCTGCTCATGATTAGGCATTTTCCAATTGTTCACAACAGTGTGTTGCTTTGTCTTATAATCATAATGAGTTACAGGCAATGTAAATGATGGGTCTTCATACCAGCCTTCAAATACTAAATGTTGATCTACAGTCTCAGGAGGGCGATCATTAATTCCTTCTGTAGTGCCCGTACCTGGAACATAATTTAAAAAGCTAGTACCTTGAGTAATACCAGTTAATCCAGGTACACTTTTACCAGTCTGCATCTCTGTTTGTTGAATTTTGAAATCAGCAATTGGTAATTCATAGTGAACACCACCATTATCAACAGTTCCATCATCATCATCTGTAGTCAATTGGGCAACATAATCAATATGATATTCAGATTTCTCAACACCATAAATATTTCTTAAATAAAGCTGGTGCTTATTTCTCTTATAAAAATATTTTAACATAAAAAACTAAGATATCAACATATCTTATTTTTTCTTTGATTGCAACTTTACCAGCAACAAGTCTTGCAATTGGTACTTTGAATGGACTACAAAACTTTTTTATTTTATCAAATGTTTTTCTCT
>JAZUHG010000012.1:0-61885 GCA_045641605.1 Phoenicibacter sp.
ATTCTGAAGATTATGCTCCCTAGCACCTTTTATGCTAATAAACTTCGCCATTAGTCTTCTAAAAGTTTGTAATAATTTTCTTCGATTTTGTCTAAGAGTTGCTTATCTTGAATGCCAGTAATGTCTGCAACAGCATCACGCAAACCATACTTTGCAATTTTTTCTTGCATTTGAGTGCTTTGCTCGTCTTCGGGGTTATTAAAATGCAAAGCTGCGGCAATTCCAAGCAAAAGATTATCTACTGGAAGCTCGTATTCATATGCGGTCAGCATTGGTTTAACTAATCTGTCTGAAATCGAAAGCTTTCGCAATGGCTCACGACCTACACGGTTAACATCATCTTTTAAATATGGATTCTTGAAACGATTTAGAATTTTATCTATGTATTTATTATGTTCGGCTTCATCAAAACCATGCTTTTTACATAACCCGCTGCCACTTTCTTGCATTGCTTTTTTAACAACTTTATAAATATCATCGCAATCAATTGCTTCCTCAATTGTATTCTTTTCGTGAATGCATCCAAGATATGCAGTAATAGCGTGGCCAGTATTTAACGTAAACAACTTTCGCTCTACATAAGCTTCCAAGTCATCTACAAAATTTGCACCATCGATATTAATTTCGCCCTTTAATTCAGGCTTACAGATGTTCCACTCGTAGAATTTTTCTACAGCAACATCCATATTTTGAGCTTCTCAAACAGGTGGAACAATCCTATCAACCGAACAATTTGCAAAGCCAATATTTTTATCAGCGAAATCTTTGTCGGCATCGCTCAAGCTTTCATAAACAGCTTCTTTTAAAGTATTTGTTGCAAGCACTGCGTTTTCGCAAGCGATAATATTAAGTGGGTTTGAATTTTGATTTTTGTTCCGAAGACTAATACCCTTTGCAATTGTGGGAGCAATCTTACTTAAAATTCCAACACCCACTGCAGTGGTGAGCAAGTCTGCCTTCGCTATTAAATCAAAAATCTCATCGCTTGTAGAATTAACCGCAGAAACATTATCAATTAAAATATCGCTTGATTCAACATCGGTAACATGAACAGTGTAGTGAGCATCTTTATTTAAATTATCAATCATGTCTTGCACAACATCGGCAAAAACCAATTGATAACCAGATTGGTGAACCAAAGCGCCAATAAAGCCTCTACCTATATTTCCAGCGCCAAACTGTACTGCTAGCATATAGCGTCACCTCATTTATCGGCCCAAAGAGATGTGATTTCTTCATGCTTTTTAGGGCGACACAACCAAATTCCTCAAAATACGAAGAATGCTGAAATAACGATGGTAGGTATTACTTCGATGCCCCATGAAAATGCTTGAGTTTGAACCGCACCTTGCTGAATTGCTTCGGGAGCCATCATTGCAAACATATCTGTAAGCCCATGCAAAATAATACATGGCCATAAATTTCCAGTTCTAATTAAAATCGAAGCAAACAAAACTCCCAAGCAAAATGCATAACATGCTTGAAAGATTGATGTACCTAAATCTGCCCCAGCCAATACGTTTCCAACATGAACAGCACCAAAAATAAATGAAGATACAAACAAACTTACTCAAATTCCTTTTGCTCTGTTGTATAGCCTCATAAAGTTAGGAATAATCATTCCTCTAAATAAAATTTCTTCACTAAAGGCAGGAACAAAACCCAAAAGAATAATTCCAAATTTAAAGTAAGCAGGGTCAAAACCAATCAGATTGATTCCTACAAAGATTAAACCTGGCAAGCCAATTAAGCAGGCCCTTCCAAAATTACGAAGAACCAAAACACCAGTATAATTTGCATGTTTAAAACGTAATTTAAACCACCATAAAACAAAAACAATCAACAAAATTGAAAGAATAGAATCAAAAATAACAAAAGGAGTATCGGCATAAATTATTTGATCCGCAGAATTCTTAATAGTGTTTTGAATTAAATCTAAACTTTGATCAAAGTTATATGGGTTTCCAGGAACACCCATAAACATCTTGTGATACATATTTGAAATATAATCTGGGAATGAGCCAACAACAAAAACCAAGAATAAAGTACTTAAAATTGGTCTATTAAAGAAGTTGCTATCCTTAACGAAGACACCCGCGGGCCTTTTTTGCTCAGCAGCCTCAAGCATAGCGTTCATTCTTGATTGCATAATTGCATAACAAACCAATCTGGTTATTGGAATGATGTAATTTACAATGTGAAGAACTAAATATACAGTACGGTAATTTGTGTCTTCGTTGAATTCATGATCATAAAAATTATCATGCTTTTTACCAATTTTATATGACCAATAACAACCATAAATACCCAAAGTCAAAAAACTAAAAATAACTACTCAAACAGGAGAAAAGCCTTCGTCATTACGAGAAATTGAATTTGTTTCTTTAGCAATTTCAAACTGCCAAAAAATACCATAAAGGCCACCAGTAAGAATTGTATAAATAATAGCAAGGGCAACATTGCGTTTATAGACCCTTCGTTGCCTATAAGGTTTTTCTTCTTCCTCTTGATACCTTAATTCAATGTCAATATAAGGATCATCGGTTTTTAAAAATGGGAATGACATCATTTCTCCTTACTTATTGAACAAATCCAAAACAAATTGCGTGTCTTTTGTAGTTTTAAGCTTTTCAACAATCTCATCATTGTCAAGCTGTTCCGAAATTTTCGCAAGCAAATCAAGATGTTCATCTCCAACACCGGCAATGCCGAAGACAAGGTAAGCTTTCTCGTCACCAAAACTAACTCCATCAGGATATTGCATAAAAACAATTCCACTCTTTTTAACGTTAGACTTTGCTTTGCTTGTACCATGAGGAATGGCAATTCCATTACCAAGATAAGTTGAGACTTCTTTTTCTCTATCATGCATGGCACTAATATATGCATCATCAACACAACCCAAACCTTTTAGAAGTTCACCAGCAGCTTGAATTGCATCTTTTTTACTCTTAGCTTTTTGACCAAGCTTTACACCATCTTTAAGCATTTTTACGTTGGAAGGCGGAGGCATTTTGTCAAGTTTTATAAATTCACTTTCTGATTCTTTCTTTCCAGTTTTTGAAATAATTTGATCGTATAAAGAATCCAGTGCAGGGTCACCAAGGAAGTTTTCCAATTGAACCAATTGAGCTCCAGCTGGAGTTTTCTTCGAAGCTCTATCGGCCAAAACGCTTTGGCAAACCACAACATCGGCGTCTTTTGGAATTAGATCGATTGCAGTATTAGTTACAGAAATATCCGGTCTTTTATCTTTGATGCGCTTTGCAAATTTTGTAGCGCCCATCGCTGAAGAACCCATTCCAGCATCACATGCAAAAATGATTTTAGAGATTTGGCTTGCATCTTTCTTTGTCCCCGAAGCCAAGGCTTGACCCTTGCTTTCGGCTTTCATAGCGTCCTTTTTAGCTTGTGCCTCTTCTAAACTCTTACCCTTAGACATTTTAATAATTGGCGAAGAGATCAAGAACGAAACGCCAGCTGCAATTACAACGCCCACAGCAGAGATCCACATGCCACTTCGTGGACTCATGATCATGAAAGAGATGATTGAACCAGGACTTGCAGGACCAATTAAACCAGCATCCATAATCATAAACCAAAGGATAGCGCAGAAATTACCAACAATAGGTCCAATGATTACTAATGGGTTTGCCAAAACATATGGGAAATAAATCTCATGAATACCACCAAAGAAGTGAATAATAATTGCACCTGGAGCAGAATCCTTCGCTGCTCTGTCCTGACTAAATGCTCAATAAGCAATCAAAACACCAAGGCCAGGGCCTGGATTAGTCTCAAGCATGTACATAATACTCTTGCCTGTATTTTGAACATCAACAGCACCCAGTGGAGTGAAAATCCCATGGTTAATTGCGTTGTTTAAGAACAAAACCTTTGCAGGCTCCAAGAAAACTGCGATGGCAGGAAGCAATTTCGCATTAACAAGCAAGTCAACACCTGTTGCAAGGAAGGTAAGAATGATGGTCATGAAAGGACCGATTCCAAAATAGCCAATAATTGCCATAATCATTCCAAAAATACCAACACTGAAGTTATTAATAAGCATTTCAAAGCCAGCTGGCATGTGACCTTCCATAAGTTGGTCGAATTTCTTAATAACCCAACCAGCCAAAGGACCCATAATCATTGCAGCCATAAGCATTGGAGTTGTGCTTGCGGTTGCTGTGACTTCAGCAAGCTGACCTGCCTCAACCATAGCAGTTTGAACCGCAACTTCGTTTAACGCGGCTTGATATTGGACGTAATCGGCACCAATGCAGCCTAAAATTGCGATGGAACCCATTACTCGGCCCCTTGAGCCTCCTACCATAAAGCCACCTTGGCCAGCAATCAAAATTGGAAGTAAGAAATTTAAGATATACGGTTGAATTTTAGATATAGCTTCGTTTGGAAACCAACCATTTGGATATAAAAAGATAGCGGTTAGCAAACCTCATGCAATAAAAGCACCAATATTTGGCATAACCATACCGCTAAGGGCTCTACCCATGCTTTGAATCTTTTGTTTCATACTATTACTCCAATCTATTGAACTAATTAACCTATCAGTTTATCATAAAAAGCCAGTTAATTGAATAATTCCAAGTTGCTCATTTGAGCTTCTAATTTGCCATCATTTATCTTTTTTACTATCTCAACAATTTTGTCATTGTAAGGAGTTGGCAAATTGTGCTTCTTTCCATATTCACAAACAACACCATTAATTGCTTCGATTTCACATTTTTTACCATTTCTAATATCTTGAAGCATTGAAGGAACAATATCTCTGTGTTTCTTCATCGCAATTGGAAGCAATAATTTAGCGAAAGCAAACTTCAATCCATTTTTATAGTAGAACAATTTTGTAATGTCTTTACCCTGAACAGGTGCAAAAGTTACACCTGCAGCATGTCCGACATCTATACATTCTTTCATGGTTGCAACTGCAATTGGCTTTGCGGCCTTGCCTTCGGAGATAGAACCGAAGGTACCTCCAACCACTGTTCCCAAACCACTGAAAGTTGCATTGATTAAAAGCTTGCTCCAACGAGCACCAATTAAATTCTCCTCGAATTCAACTGGACACATCAACTCCAATACATCTTTAACCATTTTGAATTGCTTATCACTAACACCGTCCATCTTGCCCATATGAAAGGATAAAGAATCTGTGTCGGATGTGAGTTCAACAACACCAGGTTCAAGTAGAGTAGCACCTCATTCTACAGTGCAACCCATAGTGTGCTCCTGACCAACAATACTTGCAATTAGAGGTTCTGGAATTCCATTTTGTAAAGTACAAATAATTCCATCTTTTGAAAGGAAGTCTTTTAGCATATTAACAACTTCTTCATTGAAAAGCTGCTTGGTCATTAGAAAAATGACATCGTATTTGCCTTCCATTTCGTCTGGGAATAAGGTCTTGACCTTTACGGTTTTATTAACTGTACCCGTAATTTTTGCACCATTTTTGCGGAGAGCTTCGACGTGTTTTTTATTTCGGTTGATCAAATCAATTTGACCACCAGCCTCAGTTACATAAGCACCTAAAACTGTACCTAAACTTCCCGCTCCATATATAGCTGAACGCATGATATCTCCTTTAACTTAACCTATATAATTATAATTTAATAGTTGATTTTTGTATGCATTTTTGACAATTTAACTTATTAAATACCTAAAGATGTTAAAATACATTTGTTAATGGAGGTACTATGATAAAACTTAATACAAAAAACTCTGGATTTAGCGATTCTGACTTAGAAACTGTGAAAGAACAAACAATTACCGCTTACAAGACACTTATGGAGCGAAGTGGTAAAGGCTCCGAGATGCTTGGTTGGCTAAATTTAGCAAATGAATATGATCAAGATGAGTTTGCAAGAATTAAGACGGCTGCCAAAAAGATTCAAAATACTAGCGAAGTTCTGGTTTGCATTGGTATTGGCGGAAGCTACCTTGGTGCTCGTGCGGGTATTGAGTTTAGCTTCGGTCAATTTGCAAATCAACTTGCTAACCAGCGAGGTGCTGTGGAAGTTTATTTTGCTGGAAGCAATATTTCAAGCACTTACGTTCAAAATATCTTTGATATTATTGGGGATCGTGATTTTTCTGTAAATGTTATTAGTAAGAGCGGAACCACAACTGAACCTGGTGTCGCTTTTAGACTTTTCCGAGAAAAACTCGAAAATAAATACGGCAAAGATGCCGCAAAAGACAGAATTTATTGTACAACAGATGGTAATAAGGGTGCTATGCACGATATGGCTATTGCCGAAGGCTTCGAGCGCTTCGTTGTTCCAGATGCAACAGGTGGACGTTTTAGCTGCTTAACCGCAGTAGGATTGCTCCCTATGGCTGCTGCTGGAATGAACATCGATAACATCATGAAGGGTTTAGCCGATGCCACCAAAAAATATGACAATGATGATTTTGCTTCGAACGATATCATGCAGTATGCTGCACTTCGTTACTTAATGTATAAAAATGGAAAGGCTATAGAGATTTTAGCCAACTATGAACCAAGCTTGATGATGTTTGGCGAGTGGTTTAAACAACTCATGGCCGAAAGCGAAGGCAAAGAACATAAAGGTTTGTTCCCAACTGCTGCAAATTTCTCTACAGACCTTCACAGTATTGGACAATTTATCCAAGATGGTACTCGTAATTTATTTGAAACAGTTATTTGGGTTGATAAACCACAAGCCCAATTGGAAATTCCTAACGATCCTGAAAATGTTGATGGCTTGAACTTTACAAGTGGCATGAAAATGCAAGATGTAAATAAACAAGCAATGCGCGGAACCATGCTTGCCCATGTAGATGGAGGTTGCCCTAACATCGTTTTGAACTTAGATGAGCTTAGCGACTACACCTTCGCTGAGATGGTTTATTTCTTCTGGAAATCTTTAGCAGTTTCTGCATATATGATTGATGTAAACCCGTTTGACCAACCGGGTGTTGAAGCATACAAGAAAAACATGTTTGCATTGCTTGGTAAACCAGGCTTCGAAGACATGAAAGAAGACCTTGAAAATAGATTAAAGGAAGTTGAATAATGAAAATTTTGATGATCAACTTAATGCCGCTTACAGGCTCTGGAAGTGGTGTTTATGTCGAAAATATGTCTAATGCATTGGTTCGCCAAGGCCATGAAGTTTGCGTAATATTTATCGATAACCTTCCATTTAATGATGAAGGTTATGAGTTTAAATGTCACCCAATTTACTTTACCGCAGATGATGGAACCAAGCCAGATGTAGACGCCGAAGTCTTGCCCTTCAACTTCCCTTGCTTAACTACTCATCCAAGAAGTGTTTTTAACTTTAGAGATTTAAGCGAAGAACAAGAGAAACAATACTGTGATGCTTTTCGTCGTGCAATTGCTCAAGAAGTTGAGGAATTTCAGCCAGATCTAATTCATAGTGGACATATTTGGTTGACTTCTGCTGTGGCCAGTGAGTTTGACATTCCATTGGTTATTACTTGTCATGGAACTGACATTCAAGGTTATGTCGCAACTGATCGCTTCCATAATTATTGCAATAAAGCTGCTGATGCTTGCGGCTCAATCATTTGTATTTCTGAGAAAAACGCTCAAGAAGCGCGCGAGAACTTCCCTAAAAATGCAGACAAAACCATTGTTATGCCAAATGGTTACGATTCTCATGTCTTTTATCCTGAACAACATGAGCGTTCAGCGGTTCTAAAAGAATTTGGAATTGAAAAAGATTATAAGCACTTGGTAAGTTTTGCTGGGAAGTTCGCTCACTTTAAAGGAATTGATATTTTACTTCGTGCAGCTGCTCAATATGAAGACGAAGACACAGCAACCGTGCTTGCAGGTGACGGCCAGCTCTTCGACGACATGACAAAACTTCGCGAAGAACTTGGTTTGAAAAATGTTTACTTCATTCACAACCAACCACACGATAAATTAAGAAAATTATATAACGTTGCTGAAGTCTCTTTAGCTCCTTCACGTAATGAACCTTTTGGCTTGGTTGTAATTGAGGCGAATGCTTGCGGGACTCCAGTAATTGGTACAAATGATGGTGGAATTGCTGGAATCTTAACGGACAAAACGGGTATTTTGATTGACCCCGAAGACCCAGACGCACTTGCCCGTGAGGTTAAGGCTGTACTAAGTGGAGACAAAGTCTTCGATAGGCAAACATGTGCCGCTTATACAAAGCAAACTTTTAGCCAAGACAGCTTAATCTTAAAGACAATCGATTTATATAAGAGTCTTATTTAGTTTTGGACTTATCGTCTAACGTGCCGCCAACAATTTTGTGGTAAGGCTGACCTGCGGCAATTTGCTCTCGAAGTTGAACAGCTGCCGTGAACAATCCATCTGTCGAAGAATTAAGCGCAGTTTCAACTGAATCTTGAATAACTCCGATGATAAATCCAACAGCAACAACTCCTGCAGCAATGTCCCCGCCAATTCCAAACAAAGAGCAAGCCATAGGAACCAACAGAATTGATCCGCCAGAAACTCCCGAAGTTCCAACAGCACTAATTGCAGCAATTAATGAAAGCAACAAGGCAGTTCCAAAATCAAGATTAATGCCCAAAGTATGGCAACAACACAAAGTTAAAGTGATAATTGTGATGGATGCACCTTCCATATTGATGGTTGAGCCAATTGGAATGGTGATGGAATATGACTTTTTATCTAAGTGTAATTCCTCACAAAACTTCATGTTAACAGGAATGTTAGCAGCCGATGACCTCATAAAAAACGCTGTGATTGCAACATCTTTAATTGTTCTAAATATAAGAGGGTATGGGTTTCTTCGGAGCACAATACCAACAATCAAAGCATTAAAGACAAATGCAACAAAGAACAAAATTGAAATGTAAACGCAAAGTAAAATTCCATAATCTCTAAAGATTCCCAAACCGTTGTCTAAAATTGCCGTGAAGACCAAACCACAAATACCAAATGGAGCAAAATCGATAATGATCTTAACAATCGCAGTTAGAACCTCACTAATACCTTGAAAGCCTTCCTTAATTCTTTCAGGCATAATTGGTCTTGCACAAATTCCAAAAAGAATTGATCAGAAAATTACACCAAGAAAGTTAGCGTTTGCAATGGCATCAATTGGGTTAGCAACAATGCTACTAAAAATATTAACAACAATATCACCAATACCAGAAGGAGCTGAATATTGAGAAATATCTACGTCAGAAGGTAAAACCAAAGTGACCGGAAACATAACATTAATAACTACAGCAATAAACGCGGCAGAAAAAGTACCCAAAGCATAAAGGCCCATGGTTTTTTGAACTGTCTTGCTGCCTGCTTTTTTAGCCTTCATCAAAGAAGCAGTAATTAAGAAGAAAACCAAAACTGGCGCAATAGCTCTAAGTCCACCAATAAATAAATTGCCGAAAATCTCAAATAAAACAGCCAATGCACTCAGGGTATTCGCAACAAATGCGGAACGAAGAAAAGGCGCTTCGTTACTTAACGCTAAGTTACATAAAATACCGACAATGGTACCTATAACCAAGCCAATAACAATTCGAAGGATTAAATTCGTATCGCGATACTTCTTAAACAACTTTTTCATTACTCTCCAAACTCTATCTTATTTGTCTTTTCGTTAATGTTAACAATTTTTACCAAAGACTCAATACGATAGCCCTCATCTCGTAATTCTTTAGCTGCCCTTTTGTAAGATTTTTCAATAACAATACCAATTCCTGCAACCTTGCATCCAGCTTGTTGACAAATCGAAAGTAAGCCACGAAGTGAACTTCCATTTGCCAAAAAATCATCAACAATTAAAACTTTATCTTTATTATTTAAAAACTTTTTAGAAATTGTTTCGTCATACTCTCTAAATTTTGTATATGAAATAACTTTTGAACTATATTTTTCACCGTCAATGTTAACGCTGTCCTTTTTCTTAGCAAAAACAAGTGGTAAACACAACTTTTGAGCAACTGGGTAAGCAACAGCAATACCAGAAGTCTCAATAGTCAAAACTTTTGTAAACTTTACACCCTTAAAACGATTGATAAATTCATCGGCAATCTTATCTAAAATTTTTGTGTCAATTTGATGGTTCAAAAACTCATCGACTTTTAAAACATCACCGTTTTTAATTTTACCAAGCTTTAATATTTTATCTTTTAGTACTTTCATGACAAAAATGGTGGGCCCAGCAGGATTCGAACCTGCAACCAAAGGATTATGAGTCCTCTGCTCCACCATTGAGCTATGGGCCCGATGGTAAAGCGAAATTTTAGCACAATGAGTTTAAAATCTTATTTAATATTGGTTTTTTCGAAATAATAGTTTTCGAAGTTTTTATGCTGGATATTATAGTAGCGTCTCATGTAGAAATAACGTTTTAGACTGTTATCCTTTTTATAATAAAGAGTCTTTATTGACTTTCCTTGAGATATTAATTTCAAGCATTCATTTTTCAGAGACTTCTTAGAGACATACTTCTTTATGGTTTTTTTAGGAATGTTCATCCATAAGGCAACCTTCTTGTTAAACAGAGGCTTATACTTTTTCTTATAAATAACATCATCAATAAGAATTTTCATCATATTAAGACCTGAACTATATACAAAAAAACTACTTCTACCTAAGCGAGGGTTAAGCTCGAAGGCGAGGTAGCGCCCTGTCTTTTTGTCGTACTTAAAATCAATGTTAGAAAAACCAATATATCCAATCTCTTTAAGGAATTTAGAGACTTTTTTATATAAGGCTTCATCTGAGCGAGTGATTATTGCAGCATAATTTCCCAAAGTTTTGGGGGCATACTCTTCAATTACAGGCTGTCCTAAGCAAGAAGCCATAACTTTATGTTGATTATTGCTGTAAGAATTTACAACTCTACCAGCATCATCCCCGCCTTCGATAAATTCTTGAATTATCAACATACCTTTATAGTTTGACTTATTCATCGATTTCATAACTTTAAGATAATCTTCCTTGTTTGAAAAGAAGAACACCTTCTTTTTACCTTCAAATTCTGCGTGAAGGTATTCGTAAGCGTTAGAATTTTCTGGTTTTACAACAATTGGAAAATTAAATGGCAAATTTTCAACAGCTTTAAGCCTGTCGTTTGGTTTTGCAACATAAGTTTTTGGATAATCCAAACCATGTTTCTCACAAAGCTTATAAAATTCATCTTTTTTATAGAGATTTTTAAGCAGATCTTTAGAAATAAACTTATTCGCGATAAGACCGTCAAATTTTTCGTAATTGTCTACCAAAAGATCAGTGTAATAATCAGCACAAGGAACAACAAGAACTTTTTTGAAGTCCTTATGTAAATTTTCAAGTTCATTTTTAAGAGTTTTTACAAAAACATTTGGCTTGTCGAAATTGTCAGTTGCAATTAAAGTCGAAATTTTAGTAAAATAAGTAGGGATTAACCTGCGCGAACACATAAGAATAGGTTTAATCCCATATTCTTCAAAAATCAATCGCGAATTACCGTAGGCGTTTTCGTCGCTACCTAAAATTATTACTGTAAAATCTTTTTTCACAACTACCTCTTAATAAAATATTGTTCATATCATAGCAAAAATGCATAAACGGTGTAAATTACACGAGCATTATTTGCTGTGCCTTCGATGTGTTGATCCAACATATCATTTAGCAATCTTGTATCAAAAAATTCGCTTGCTCATTTTTGTGAAAATGTCTCGCGAAGCTTGGATGCAAATTTTTCTTCTTTAATTCATTCCCTAAAAGGCACCATAAACCCAGCTTTTTTACGATGCGCCCATTCTTTTGGAATATTTTTAAACGCAGCCTCTCTAAATGCACGCTTTGTGTTTCGCCCCACAACACGCTCATTTTTAGTAAGAGTTTTTGCAACAGACCAAACTTCTTTATCCAAAAATGGAACACGAAGTTCAAGCGAATGCGCCATCGTCATTCTGTCAGCCTTAAGCAAAATGTCATATGGCAATCATAAATTAAAATCCAAATACATTTTCTTGGTTAAGGTATCACAACCCTTTACTTCATCATAAATTGGTTGAACAATGTCTCGCTTGGTTAATTTACTCTTATATTTATCCTTTGTAATTTTGTCAGCAAGATCATCATCCATAATATAAGCCTGTCCAATAAATGTTTCTTCAACGGGTTTTGCATTAGCGGTAAAGAACTGTCGAATGCGAGCGTTGGGTACTTTAGAAAAAACACTACCGAAGCCACGGCGCAAAGCCATTGGTAATTTATTGTACAACGTTGAAGCCTTGCCTTCGATATACAAGTCATAACCAGCGAAAAACTCATCGGCGCCTTCGCCACTAAGAACAACCTTAACATCCTTTGCTGCAGTTTGGGATAAGAAGAAAAGTGGAACCGCAGAAAGGTTTGCATGAGGTTCGTCTGAATAATATTGGACATCTGGCAAAGCATCAAAGAACTCTTCTGGAGTAATTTCTCTTTTCTTATTATTAATCTTTAAAATATCGCAAAGATCCGCGGCTAAATTTGTTTCGTCAAAGCCTTCAATCTTAAATCCAACAGAATAAGTTTTGTCAGGCTTAGCAACAGAAGCAATATAGCTTGAATCTACACCGCCAGACAAAAATGAGCCAACTTCAACATCTGCAATTTGGTGATATTTAACAGAAGAGTGAACAATGTCATCGATAAGCTTAACGGTCTCATTGTAATTTCTTTTTTCTGGTTTAAATTCTGGTTTAAAATATTTTTTTTGGGTCATTTTCCCATTTTTATAAGTCCAATAAGTACCTGGTTCAAGCCTATAAACATCTTTAATTATTGTTTCTTTGGTTGGTGTGTACTGAAATTCAAGATACATCTTTAAGGCATCTTTATTTATAGCTTTTTTAAACATAGGGTGATGCAAAAATGACTTCATTTCGGAACCGAAGATGAAATCGCCACCCATTTCTGTGTAATAGAAAGGCTTAATTCCAAAATGGTCACGAGCACCATACAAAGAATTTTCTTTTGAGTCATATATTACAAACGAAAACATCCCGCGCAACATTTCAGCAGTTTTTTCGCCGTAATATTCATAGGTGTGAAGCACCGCTTCGGTATCTGATTTAGTTTTGAACTTAACATTATGCTTTTTTTCAAGCATTTCGCGAAGTTCCATAAAATTATAAACTTCACCATTCATCATAATGGTGTATCTATTGTCCGAAGAATGCTGAGGTTGGTCACCATTCATTAAATCAATAATACTTAAGCGTCGAAATCCCAAAGCTACATTGTTGTTAATGAATTTTCCGTCAGTATCGGGACCACGATGCACAATTGATTTACTCATTTCTGATAAAACTTTATCTTTGTTGTAAGCAACATTATTATTTGAGAAAAACCCTACATAACCACACATTTTACTTACCTACACTTTTGTCATATTCGGATATATATTTCTCGGCGATGGATAAATCACTTTCGCAATCTTCATAATTATCTCCACGTTTAAGGCGAGTCTCTTCACCCTTGCCCGTCAAAGCTATAACAGTATCTATGTCTGACAAATCAAAAATCGCATGCTTGATTGCAACATCCCTGTCTTCGATAACTTCATAGTTTTCGATCTCAATATTATTAACTATATCTTTTGAGATTGATTCAAATGGCTCAGGGCCAGAATCCTCCTCAACAATTATCAAACTATCCGCATATTTTGAAGCTACTCTTGGAAGGTCTTCACGCCTGTCCTTTGCCTTAAGCCCGGGGCATCCAAAAATACCAACAATCTTATGCATTGGATATTCCTTTTTAAGAGATTGATACAATGCCTCGAAGCTCATTTCGTTATGAGCATAATCCACAATGATAGATATTTTATTATCGGCACTTGTTACAACCTTCATGCGTCCTGGAACGCTTGCTTGTGCCAAGCCTTCGGAGATAAATTTTTCAGGAATGTTCAAACAAAGTGAAATAGCTATTGCTGCCAGGGCATTCTCGACATTAAAAATACCAGGCATACCAATTGTCATGTCAGTTTCGAAGTCCTTCGTCTTAACATGAAAGTCTATATGAGAGCCTTGCGGTTTAACATCGCTGCAATAAACATCGTCTGTCTTATTAAAACCATAAGTTACAAGATCACATTTATCCTTTGCGTAAGCCAAAATCTCATCAAACCTATCGCTTCCGCTATAAATACAAGCAAATTTGGATTGATCAAAGATTTTCAACTTGCTAATGAAATAATCTTCAACATTGGGATGCTCGATACTACTAATATGGTCCTCGCCAAAATTCGTAAAACATCCAACTTCGTAATTAATACCGAAGACACGGTCATACTTTAAAGCTTGACTGGAAACTTCCATAATCAAATGGCTAATCCCAGACTTCTTCGCATTGTAAAAATGATGGAGAAGCTCAATTGGCTCTGGAGTTGTTAAGTGACTCTCAAATTTTTCAATACCATCATAGGTGTCTATCGAAGATATAATTGCGCAATCCTTTTTTCCTTCACTTTTCAAATACCTATTTAATATGCCTTGAAGGATATAAGTAATGCTGCTCTTACCCTTCGTGCCTGTAATTCCAATATTAGTAAGAGCAGTAGCAGGATTATTAAAATGAAGAATTGCTAAATGTTGAATTGCTTTACGAACATCATTTACAAGTATGCAATTTTCAAGACCATCAATCTTTTTTTCAAAAATATATGCCACGGCTCCCTTTTTGAAAGCTTCTTTTGCATATTCATCCTTAAAATTAGCACCTTTACAAATAAAAATTGAAGTTCCATGCAAATTTCTATTGTCATAAGACAAACAATCAACATTCAGATCAAGAACATCTTGAGGGATTTTTGCATCAATTAAGATTCCGAGTTCATGCAACTTATCTATGTATGTTTTAACTACGTTTTTGTGCATTTCAGGTGATTTATTATACCATATAGGAAGCTATAAATCCCAATCAGGAATAAAGCTCTCGAGGCTTGCGTCGCCTTTTTGCCAATAATAATCTTCAATGCCAAGACTATCTGCAAAATTTAGGAGTTCTTCATATTCTTCAGTGCTAGTTTTGCCAGTCAAACTTGGATATTTCATCGCAATAGTGCTTTCCTTACCAATAACAGGCGTATATTGGCTCATCAACGAATACTTCACATTATTTTCAAACTCGCTAAACAAAATCTCCAAGACTTCTTTTGAATTATCTAACAAGCCTGGCAAAAGTAAATGACGAACCACCACGCCTTCGGTCATTCGAAGATTTTCATTAAAATTATCAAACTTTGCTTTTTCATGAAAGCTAATCATCGCATCCAAAGCATCCAAACAAGTCTCTACATAATTAGAAACTTTATTTCCACTAAGCTCGGTTGCAAGATTATCGTTAGCGTATTTGAAATCTGTTAATCAAACATCAACTGTGTCATTTAGGGCGTAAACACTTGCAAGACTTTCATACCCAGAAGTGTTCCAAACAATTGGAAGCTCCAAACCCTTTTCGCGCGCAGCTCTAACAGCAGAAATAATGTGGCTTCGGTAGTGAGTGCCAGTAACAAAATTGATATTCATAGCACCTTTTTTTTGCAAATCTAGCATTAAATCTACCAAAGTATTTAGGTCTGTCTCTTTTCCAACATTTTGCTGCGCAGAAATTTTGTAGTTTTGGCAATAAACACATTTCAAATTGCAATTAGAAAAGAAGATTGTTCCGCTTCCAGGGCCTTGATCTCTTTTAGGCCCACCAAAAATTCCGCTAATTGGTGGTTCTTCTCAATAATGCAGCGAAGCTCTGGCAACATAAAGCTTATCGTTTGCTCCACAAAGGCCAGTTTTACCCGAAGCTCTATTGGCACCACAACTTAGCGGACACCAATCACAACTGTCTGGAAGTAAATTTTGTCAGGAATTAGACATTATAATTTTGCACAAGGTGGCTCGTAATGCCTTTTATGCTCACTTTTCTTAACTTTTGATAAAACAGTTTGGACATCAACTTCGTTATATCCAAGAAATACAATGTCTTGAGCCTTTTTGTTATTGTCAACATATTCATGCAAGATTGCATCAAGAGTTGCATAGTCAACGCCAAGGCTAGCTTCGTCGGTTTGGTTTTCTGTGAGTTCGGCACTTGGTGCCTTCGCAATAATATTGGCGGGAATTACATCTTCGTTATTTTCAAACATACGCTTCTCTTGCAAATTTTTTGCAATACACATCTTAAAAACATCACATTTATATACATCACCAATTGGAGCAAAGCCTCCAGCCATATCTCCATAGAGCGTCGAATAGCCAGTATAAACCTCACTTTTATTAGCTGTATTTAGCATCAACCAATTGTATTCGTTAGAAATTGCCATTATATTTATCATACGAAGACGTGCTTGAATGTTTTGCGAAGTAAGGTCACTAACATCCTCGCCAGATTCCCTTAAATTATTAACAACAGCTTCATAAGATGAATTAATGAAAATAGTTTTTGTATCTATACCTAAATTTTCGGATAGCTTCTTCGCATCATTTAGAGATTCTTGCGAAGAATATGGGCCAGGCAACAATATGCCATGAACATGTTCTTTACCGAAGGCATCCACTGCAATTTTTGCAACTAATGCGGAATCGATCCCGCCAGATAGCCCAATTACAACGTCACCAAAACCACTGTCGCCAACAAATTGTTTTGTTTGTTCTACACAGGCATTATATTTGCGCAAAATATCATTTGGCTCTTTGCCAGTAAAGCATTCTTCTTCAAATTTTGTAAGTTGTTCTCTTAATGGAATAATCTTTGGCATTTTAACTCCTAATCTTTTTCCTCAACTTCAATTTGATCAACATAAACGTCGCGGCCTTCGCTAAGTTTAGTATTTATCTTCGCATCCTTACATAAGGCATATTCATCTAATTCTTTTAGCGCATTAAAAGCTTCGGTAAACATCTGATCTACAATTGCAGCTTTCTTCCCAACAATTACATCAATCTTCTTAACGCGCAAACAGTCATTTTTCTTGGCGACCTCAATAACAGAATCAAGAACGCCAGTTGCAATACCAAGTTCATGCATTAGTCGACCTCAGCTTCGCCGATTAGTTCTCTCTCTTCCTCTTTTTCGCGAGCAATTTTCTTCGCAAGAACAATTCGAGAGAACAATAAACTAAATTCATATAACAAAACCAGTGCCGCGAACAACAAAAGCATGGTAACTGGGGAAGCATCTGGTGTTATTACTGCACAAAATACTAGCAAAACAACATATACAACACGCCAGGAAGCACGCAATTTTTTGTAAGGAATAATTCCGAACACTACTAAGTAAAAAACTATCAATGGCAATTGGAAGGCAATTCCAAAACCAATTTCAAATTTAATAATAATGTCGATGTAGGCTGACATTTGCGGAATGATGTCGCCGAGGCCTTGAGATTGGTCAACCAACCATTGCAAAGCTGTGTTTAGAATTACACAATAGCAAAACACAACTCCGAAGATAAATAACAAAACTGCTGCAATAAATGTTGGAATAAACCACTTACGTTCTTTTGGTTTTAGAGCTGGCAAGAAAAATGCAAGCAATTGCCATAAGATCATAGGAGATGCCGCAAACACCGAAGCCCAAAAAGCAATTTTAAACCTTGTTCCAAATGATTCGAAAGGTGTAAGTGCAAATAATTGCATTCCATTTTCATCTTGAGGCAAAAAATCCTTAATTGGAAGCATCATAAATTGACCAATTGTGGGAGCTGCCATGTAAAACAAAATCACACAAGCAGCCAAGGTGACAAGAATCCTAACGATTCTCATCCTTAGCTCACCGAAGTGATCCATTAATGGCATTCTTGCTGGTCCAATAGGCATTATTTATCGTCTTTCTTCTCAGCAGTTTTAGGCTTTTTCTTAGGAGGGTCCGGTTCATTAGCAACCTTCATAACAGGATCAACAATCTCCTCCTGCAAAACTTTGTCCATTTCAGATTTAGCTTTTCTGAATTTTTTTATAGCGAGGCCAGCTACCTTTGTAATTTCGGGAAGTTTCTTTGGACCAAAAATTACAAAGATAAAGACGACGATAATAAATAGTTCAAAACCACCTATACCAAACATCAATGCCCGCCTTTAAATGATTATAAAATTATTCTTGGGTTTCTTCTGTAGCAGCTTGTTGGTTCATTTGACTACAAACAGTAAGACCAACTGTAGGAATACCCAAACCTAATACCAAAATTACACAAACAACAATGGTAAATATTTTTTTTCTACGTTCCCCGCGAGCTTGAGCCTTTTTGGCAGCCTCTTCACTTTTCTTTGCTGCCTCAATTTTGGCTTGCTTTTGCTTCGGAGTCATAGTTCTTCTTTTACTCATGATTAAACCTCAAACTTTCTATTCGCAAAATTGCGGACGACTATAATACCACATAATTGATAGAAAATTAAATTTTTATGCACCCAGAATAAATCGTTGAATATCTTGATTCATAACTACAACAAACAACAAAAGCAACAAAGCAACACCTACTAAAGAAACTGTTGTTACAACTTTTTCCGATGCTTGTCTGCGAGTTATTAATTGATATATTTCTATTATAAAACGGCCTCCATCCAGGGGTGGAATTGGGATTAAATTCATGATTGCCAAAGACATTGAAATCATAGCCATAAATTCAAGGAAGGCACATACCCCAGCTTCGGCAGCGGATTTTGAAATTACAGCAATACCAATAATAGATGTTGAATTTGAAACTGTATCGGCCATTGTGGCTGGATTAAACAGCCCAACAACCGCACAAATTACAGCCCAAAGATAATTCACTCCATACATAATTGCTTCTACTGGAGTCATGTTCATATGCGTTATTTCGCCAGTTGTGTGATTTTGGACATCAAAGCCCACGAAGCTATATAAAATGACGAAGACAACCATTGCAAACAAGATATTTACGAAAATTCCAGCTAAAAGGATGATAATTCGCTTCCAAAACGGAAGAGACCTATATTGTTGAAAATACTCGTGCTTAAAATACTCATCTTTATTTTCGACCTTACGAGCTTCTCCCAACTTATAACCCGAAATATCGGCCGCCAAATAATTTATGTCATTTGCGTCCTTCTTGCCTTTCTCACGAGCTAGACAACCTCATTCAACAAGTTCATCCAGGGCGGCCTCGGCTTCGTCGATTGAAATTTTTAAATTGCGAGAAACTTCTGTTATGTTCGCATGACCTTTTGCGTGGACATATTCTAATACTTCGGGCAAATGAGGCTTGAGGTTGCCAGCTTCCATGCCACAAACCTTCGCATAACCACCAAGAGGAACACAGGTTACGCCATAACGAGTATCTCCTCGCTTAAAGCTTAACTTAGGACCAGGTAGGCCAAGCATGAACTCATTAACACGAACTCCAAAAAGACGCGCTGCAATAAAATGCCCTCCTTCATGTATAAAAACAAGGACACTCAAAACAATCAACAAACACAAAATTGTAATTAAAATATCCATCAGCTGCTCAATTCTACCATAATAATTTTATTTAGAAATTATACTTGACAAGAAATAATTTAATGGTATTGTGTGCGCCTGTAATTAAGAAAGGAGACGGTATGCCAAGACCTATTATCAACACAGAAGATTGTACAGCATGTGGCTCTTGCGTTGAAGTTTGCCCTAATGGTGTACTTGAAATTGAAGACACTGCTGTTTCTGTAGTTAACGAAGACGAATGCATTGCTTGCGAAGCATGCATGGAAGAATGCCCAATGGGTGCTATTACTAAAATCGAAGAAGATTAATTTTTCACAAAAATATGCGAAAGAGCAGGGCTTTAAGCCCTGTTTTTTTATGCATTAAATTCAGCTAGATATTTTTCTAAAGTGGCGGCGAAGTCTTCGGCTTTGTTGTTTTTATTGATTAAAGCAGAACCAACAACACAACCATTCGCTCCCGCATCTACAACCTTTCGCGCATTTTTTGGAGCACAGTCGCCATCAACAAAAATTTCAAAATCTCAATTGTTATCAGATCTCATCTTGGAAAGCTCTGCAACTTTATCGATACATTCTGGGAGCATACGCTGTCCGGCGAAGCCAGGTTCAACAGTCATAATTAAAACAAAATCAAGATGATCAATTAAATCCCTTGCATAATCCAAGCTAATTTTTGGACTAATAGCAATGCCAGCCTTTGCACCAAGCCCTCTGATCTTATCCAAAAGTGCAGCTGGGTCTTCGGAGTTTTCTGGATGAAAGCTTACATAATCGCCAGGCATAACCTTGAAGTATTCAACAGCTTGCTCTGGATTTAGCACCATTAAGTGCAGGTCCAAAGGTAAATCGGTAATGCTATGAATGTCGGCATATTCACCTGTCCCGACAGAAATATTAGGCACGTAATTTCCGTCCATTACATCGTAATGAATTAGCGGGATGCCGGTTTCTTCGAATTTTTCCACGTAAGTTTTTACATCTCATGGTGCAGAACACATAATTGATGGTGCAATTTTCATCATAACTCCTTTGACGAGTCCATTATACACCATTTATTTTAAAGGGATACAAGATGGTCGGGTAGACTGGACTTGAACCAGCGACCCCACGACCCCCAGTCGTGTGCGCTACCAAACTGCGCCACTACCCGACAGATCTGTAATTATAATATTTATTTTTAAGAAAGAGATGAACTTTTATGAGTACGGAGAGTTTTGGATTCAAAAATTTTTAGTGGTCTTAAGGCGACCGCGACAGTGATATATCTTTAAGATTTTTCGTAGAAAAATGCTTAAAGGTATATCACGGCTGGCAGGCAAGCAGTTAATTATAAAGAAAAATTTTAGAATCCAAAACTCGGAGTGGCGCGCCTTGAGGGATTCGAACCCCCGACGTACCGGTTCGTAGCCGGTCCCTCTATCCAGCTGAGGTAAAGGCGCGCGTGAGTGAGTATTTTGCTACATATAAGAACAAAAGTCAAGAATATTTGATAGAATATCAATCACGGGGAACCATGCAAGAATTCGTTCAAATTACAGAAAACATCAAAAACGCTATCTCAAATGATTTCTTCATTGCGTTGATTTTGTTAGGGGGCTTATTTTTTACTATACGATTAGTCTTCCCCCAATTTAGATTTGCAAAACAACTTAAGTGAGCCCTAAGTGATAATAGCGGGAAAAAAGAAGACGGCATTTCCCCATTCCAGGCATTCATTACTGCTTTAGGAGCACGCGTAGGAGTTGGTAATATCGCAGGCATTGCTTCGGCGATTGCAACTGGCGGCCCTGGAGCCATTTTTTGAATTTGAATGTTTGGAATATTTGGATCTGCAGTTTCATTTTTAGAAGGTGTCTTGGGCCAGGCATATAAACTTAAAGACGGCGACGAATTTTTGGGAGGCCCAGCATGATATATATGAAGGGGTTTTCGAAATAAAAAAGCATCCAAATTAATAAGTATGCTATTTGCAGTAATTGCTGTACTTAGCTTCGGAATTTTAATGCCGGGTGTGCAAAGCAACACCGTTGTTAACAGTATAGAAAATGGCTTCGGAGCTGATAAAACCATAACAATCCTTATCGCTGCAGTTTTGATAGCAGTTATCATATGAGGCGGTATTAAGCGCATTGGTAAAATCGAAGCAATCTTAACGCCTATTAAATGTATTGCATATTTGGCATTTGCAACAATTGTAATCGTATACTACGCAGACTATATTGGTATTACATTCCAATACATTTTTACTAGTGCATTTGGACTAAATGCCGTATTTGGAGGAATCGTAGGTTCGGCAATTACGATGGGCGTTCGACGCGGAATTTATTCTACCGATGTAGTATATGGACCAGGTGGAACATTTGCTGCAACAGCCCGCTGCGACCATCCCGTAAAGCAAGGAATCTTGCAGGCTCTTTCTGTTTTGCTTTCAACTTTGCTAATTTGTACGGCAACTGCATTAATGGTAATTCAGTCAGGTGCTCCTCAAATTGTTGCCTCAACAGGTGAAATTTTATATACCGGACCAACTTTTCCAGGAACTGAAGCTGGGGCCGAATGGGTCCAAGCAGCATTGAAATCGGTACCAATTTTAGAAGCTTGGGCGCCACAAGTACTCGCTGTTATGATTGCAATCTTTGCCGTGGGTACAATTATTGGATTTTATTACATCATCGAAAACAATCTTAGATTCATAATGGGTAAAACAAGCAAGCCTGCAATCTTTATTGCAAAATGCGTATTTTTGGTATCGCTTGTGGTTAGCGCTATTGTTGATTCGTCGTTTATTTGAAGTACCGCTGATATTGGCATGGGGCTTCTAGGCTGAATAAACATGATTTGTTTGTTTAACCTCTCACCGAAGGCAATTAAAATTGTAAAAGATTTTACAGCAAACATAAAGGCAAAAAGAAAGCCAAAATTTAAACCTGAAAAATATGGCATCAAAGACGATACCGGTGCCTGGAAAAATTAATTCTCGAAACCCTCTAAAACTCTAAGTTTAATTCCTGCCTCTTTTAAAAGGCTCATTGCAAGTTCATCTGGGTATGGATTTGTATATACAACTTCTTTAATTCCAGTATTAATAATCATTTTTGCGCATACAACGCATGGTTGAGTTGTGCAATATAGTACCGAGCCGTCCAAGTTGGTCCCACTCTTCGCTGCTTGTATAATCGCATTTTGCTCGGCATGAAGGCCTCGACAAATTTCATGACGCTGACCACTTGGAACACCTTGCTGCTCACGAAGGCAACCAGTTTCTTCGCAGTGTTTAAGGCCCGAAGGCACACCGTTGTAGCCCGTTGCAAGGATTCGCTTATCATTTACAACAATGGCACCTACTGCCCTTCGGATACATGTAGTTCTGCTTGCAACTTGATGTGCAATTGTCATGAAATATTCGTCTCAACTTGGTCTCTCAGCCATAATATCTCCTATTTAAAATAATCTTTCTCTATATCCATAATTTTTTGAACGCGACGATCGTGCCTATCGCCTTCTTCTTCGGCAGCCATATAAGCGTCTACACAATTTTTGCAGTCGTCTAAACTCATAAATCTTCCGGATAAACAAATGACATTTGCGTGATTATGTTGCTTCGCCAACTTTGCGTAATCTACATTTGGAACAACAGCAGCGCGAATTCCCTTAACTTTATTTGCAGCCAAAGACATTCCAATGCCTGTTCCACACATCAAAATTCCGAAGTCACTAATGCCAGCCGCAACTTTTTCAGCTACAGGCAAAGCGTAATCTGGATAATCGCAACTTTCGGTAGAATTTGTACCACAGTCATCAACTTCGTGACCAAGGTCACTTAAATGTTTAATCATCTCTGCTTTATATTCGATAGCACCATGATCTGTTCCAATTGAAATTTTCATTAGTATCCCTCCGGATTATTTTTTTGTCAATTTCAAGAATCTTCGCACATCTTTTTGATGTCAAATTGTGCGACTCATTCCATTTCAGATTTTGCTTTACTTGGATCTGCATAACAGGTTGCGATGTCGCCGGGTCTTCGGTCTTTGATTTCGTATTTAAGCTCATGACCGCAAGCCGCCTCAAAAGCTTTAATAACTTCCAACACGCTTGAACCCTTGCCAGTCCCGAGGTTAAAAACCTCAACTCCAGCTTTTCCTGCCATTCACTTGAGCGCAGAAACGTGGCCTTTTGCCAGGTCAACAACGTGAATATAATCACGAACACCAGTACCGTCAGGGGTATCATAATCGTCACCCCAAACATTAATGCAATCCAACTTACCAACGGCAACTTGTGCAACATATGGCACCAAATTGTTCGGGATACCTTTTGGATCCTCGCCAATCTTGCCAGACTCATGCGCACCAATTGGATTGAAGTACCGAAGCAAAACAATGTTCCACTCGCCATCGCCAACACAAAGGTCCGTAAAAATTTGTTCCTGCATGCTCTTGGTTTGGCCATAAGGGTTTGTTGGCTGGCCCTTCGGACAATTCTCGGTAATGGGAATTTCCACAGGGTCGCCATAAACTGTCGCGCTGGATGAGAAAATCAAGTTCTTGACACCAGCTTCGCGAGCGCATTCACACAGGTTGAAAGTTGAAATCAAATTGTTTTGATAATACTCGAGTGGCTTTTCGACGCTTTCGCCGACAGCCTTAAAACCCGCAAAGTGAATTATCGCATCGATATCATTTTCCCCGAAGACACAATCAAGCTTCGACTTATCCAAAAGATTAAGCTTGTAAAACTTCAGGCGGTCTTCGGCACAAGTGATTTCTTTGACACGGTCAAGCGCAACTTCGCTTGAATTGCTCAAGTCATCAACAACCACAACGTTATAGCCATCGTTTAAAAGCTCAACGCATGTGTGAGAGCCTATATAGCCAGCGCCACCGGTTACCAAAATAGTGGTTTCCAGTGGCGCTTTATTTAAATCTTTATTTGACATTAAATATTAGTAATTTTTAGCTTCAATTTGGAAGTAAGCTTGTGGATGTCCACAAACTGGGCAAAGTTTAGGTGCTTGAGTACCAACGCAAATGTGGCCACACTTACGACATTCCCAAACCTTTACTTCGCTCTTCTCAAATACTTCTTTTGCCTCAACATTCTTTAGAAGTGCTCTGTAGCGTTCTTCGTGACGCTTTTCAATTTCAGCAACAGCACGGAATTTAGCTGCCAACTCTGGGAAGCCCTCGTCTTCGGCAGTTTGAGCAAAGTCGTTGTACATATCTGTCCACTCGAATTGCTCACCATCAGCAGCAGCATTTAAATTAGCAACAGTGTCGCCAATTCCATCTAATTCTTTAAACCATTGCTTGGCATGAACCTGCTCGTTTGCAGCAGTCTCTAGAAATAGAGCAGAAATTTGCTCATAACCTTCTTTTTTAGCAACACCAGCAAAATAGGTGTATTTGTTGCGTGCTTGACTCTCGCCAGCAAAAGCTTCTTGTAAATTTTTCTCTGTTTGAGTTCCAGCATATTTATTAGCCATAATTCCTCCTTTAACTAATTCTTCCATAATCCATGAATATTACAATATGCATAAACAGCAACTACTTCGTCTCCTTTAACCAAAGAAAAAACAGCATGAGGAGCATCTCCAGGCTTAAGATTTTTTCTTTGATAACCATCTTTGGTTTTAACAGAGATCCACTCGATGTAGTGCTCTTCTGTCATTGGATGGTCTTCAATACCAACATTAACGCGAAGCATGTTATCGCTATTTTCATAAACTGGGACATGCTTTTCCTTCGAAGCATCAACAACACCAGCCTCAATTGCTTCCATAGGCTGACCACAACAAATAATTGGCACACCTGTATCTTTAACAACAGATACAATTTGCCCACATTTTTTACATACTAAATACTTAATTTCCATAATATAAACCTCCTTGAAAATTATGCATTTAAAGGGCTTTTATAGCATAAGCAATTCTATCACAAACATTAAATTAAGGCTACGTAATTTTCTCGCAAAAATAAACGTACCTAACAAAAGTGAAGCATTTTCCTTTAATACCTATTTAATTATTCAAATGAAAGGTTGGTGTCGGAGATGAGATTTGTACTCACACGTCCGGTAATTGGACACAGGCACCTCAAGCCTGCGCGTCTGCCAGTTCCGCCACTCCGACTTTTAATTACGAAGAACTTCCACCAGAGATAGTGCCTTGAGGATACAAAATCATCAAAGCAATAAGTGTTAGCAGGAAGATAATTGCGAGGATGATAGTGATTCTGTCAAGGTTTTTCTCCACAATGCTAGTACCTGTTTGACTAGAGTAAACAGAACTTGCAATCATGTCAGAAACGCCAGTACCCTTACCTGAATGTAACAGAATAAAGATAATCAATCCTGTACCAGACAAGAACAACAAAATTAATAATAATATTACATACCACTCCATGTTTTCTCCTACTTAAAACTTACGTGGACTGCGAAATTATACACTTTTTCCCTAAATATGCAAGTAATTTTTCCTTTCTCAAAAATGAAAGAATATAATCCACAAAAATTATCCAAACCATCCCAAATTGCTCCTTCACCAATCCAAATTGGCTCAAAACGCTTAAAGTGAGTGAATTGTCTTATTTGAAACAAAGAAAATGGCACAAATAGGCTTTAGTGAGTGAAAAATTATCACTAATATAATGAAAATGGCTCAAATTGCGGTAAATGAGTGAATATTTTTGTAACATTCACTCACTTTGGTTAATTTAAGCCATTATGAAAGATAAATTCACAAATATTCACTCACTTTGGTTCATTTAAGCCATTATGAAAGATAAATTCACAAATATTCACTCACTAAACGTAATTTGAGCCAAATTTATTAATTGCAACTGTTTTAGTACTGACTTAAAAATATAAGGATCGACGGGATTAATTTTGAAAGTGGGTAGAGTGGGTCGATAAGCCGGGTTCTGTCGTGTGAGGACCATTTCTCTTGGCTAAGCATTGCTGCTGAGCTCTAGCGCGCAACCCGAATGCAGTATGGGCAGTACTATAGCATTCCTATTTGCGTTTGCTCCGGATGGGGTTTACCAAGCTACTTCGTCTCCGAAGTACTGGTGCGCTCTTACCGCACCTTTTCAGCTTTTCCCTTTGCACAAATGTGCAGGTGGGAGTTTCCTTTTCTGTGGCACTTTCCGTCGAGTTGCCCCGCCCAGCTGTTAGCTGGCATCCTGCCCTTTGGAGCCCGGACTTTCCTCGTTAAAAACGCAGTCCTCATGGCCCACTCTATCTTAAGCAGGCGGTATTATAGCACAAAGTGGGGAGGAGTGCGAGGTTTGGTTATGGCGTGCCGAAGACGAGGTCGCAGATCGCTTTAGCTACAAAGTTTGGAAGAGTGCGAGATTTGGTTATGGCGTGCCGAAGACGAGGTCGCAGATCGCTTTAGCTACAAAGTGTGGAGGAGTGCGAGGTTTGGTTATGGTGTGCCGAAGTTTTGCTTTTATTCCACGCTGAAATGATATTCAGATTTTGACCTGTGAATCTGCCCCTGCAATAGCATTGTGTCTGGAAAGTTTGGATGGTTAGGACTATCTGGGAAATGCTGAGGTTCAAGAACAAATGCAGCGTACTTTTCGATTGGTTTGTTGTGTTTGCTAATAAGCGAGCCATCCATGTCATGGCAATCGAAAAACTGAAGACCAGGTTCGGTAGTATGGATTGTCATGGTAATACCACTAAGATCACTTTTTACCTTGGCAGCAAGACGAGCTTCATCTTTAAGAGCTTCGGAGCCATCATCGGTAACTTCAAATTTTCCATCACACTCAACACCTTTAGCAGCAGCTTCGTCATGGGTCATAAGAACAAAATTATGGTCATAACCTTTGCCATATTTAAGCTGCTGATTATCTGCTTCGATATCTTTACCAACAAGCTTGCCTTTTCCGTTGCAGAAAAAGTCGAAGACATCACCTTCGGGGGTTGGTTTAATCTCGCCAGTAGGAATAAGTTCAGCATCAACAGGAGTAGTGGCCTTGCTGTAAATTGTTAGGTTTTGCTCTGTAATTGGAGCGCTTGGATCACCAGAAGGGCACCAATAAGTGTGGTTGCTCAAATTAACAGGACAAGGTTTGGTGCAATTTGATTCATAGAACATACTAACAGTGTTGTTGTTATTAAGTGTATAGGTTATGTCAGTAGTGAATCGCCCAGGGAAACCCATGTCATCAATTTCGCTAGTTAAATTAAGTTTAATAAATGACGAAGGATCATATTCTTTTACCTCAAAGGTTTGGTTGTGCATACCAAACTTACCGCCGTGTAGCATGTTGCCTTTTTCGTTCGTGTCTACCTGGTAAGTCTTACCCTCATAGGTTCACTGCCCTTTTTTAATACGATTCGCAAAACGCCCACAAACAGCACCAAAAAAATTCGTTGGCCTTTCATTGTAGTTTGCATATTTACGAATGTCATCGAAGCCGAGGACCACATCCCTAAAAGCTCCATCTTTATCAGGCATCATTAACGAAACTACGCGCGCACCGAAGTTCGTGACACACAACTCCGCACCATTTTTATTAGTGATGCTATAAAGCTTAGTTGGAACACTCGAGCCGTTGGCATTTTCCAAACCAGAGTTTAGAGTTCTAACACCCTGTGTCTCAAACTTTGCAAAATCCAAACCAGATTTAGTAGCAGCAGAACAAGAGCTCAAAACAGGTGCAACTCCTGCTGCGGCAATTGCAGCTGTTCCACCAAGTACAAAACTTCTTCTTGAAATATTCATAGCCTCTCCTAACTAAACTTATAAATAGTCTTTGAGAAAAATTTCTCGCCGGGTCTTAAAATGGTTGATGGAAAATCCTCTTTATTAGGTCCATCCGGGAAATGCTGTGTTTCCAAACAAAGCCCACACCTAGATTTTAATGGAATTCCCTTCTTTCCGACCAAAGAACCGTCTAAATCAACACTGTCATAAAGTTGAACACCAGGTTCAGTCGTATAAACCTCAAGCATAATACCAGAATTTTCATTGTAAGCCTTCGCACACATTGGCAAATTATTGTAAAAAGGAATCTTCGCACGACGCGAGCGCTTGGCATCTTGAAGTATAAAGTTATGATCATAACCGTTGCCCATTTGAATTTGTGGGTCACTCGAATTAATATGCTTTCCAATTGGCTTGCCATCATTTAATGCCTTCGACCCAAACAAAAATCCTTCATAAAAATCAAAAGGCCCATGCTTTTTAATCCTAACAATCTCACCAGTAGGGCAAGTCTTATCATTCAGCGGCGTCATGTAACGCGAATTTATAAATAGCTTATCATTTAAAATCGACGAAGACGGGTCGCCACTCAAGTTAAAGTAGGCATGATTTGTAATGTTGATTGGAGTTGCTTTATCGGTCGTTGCATTGTATGTGACATGCAAAGAATTATCATCCATAAGCTGGTATAACACAGTAAACTCAACATTACCAGGGAAACCCATATCGCCATCCGGAGACTTCAACTTCAAGTGAAGCGAATTAGCATCATGCTTCAAAACATCATAGGTTAAAAATCCCCAACCATAAAATCCACCATGAAGACAGTTGGTCCCGTTGTTTTGAGGAAGTTTGTAAGTCACACCATCCAAAGTAAAAGTGCCGTCCTGAATTCTGTTCGCAAAACGTCCAACAACCGCCCCATGAGAATTCGAATGCCTTTGTTCATAATCGATATAACCTTGCAAGCTATCGAAGCCGAGGACCACATCCTTGAACTCTCAAGTCCTATCGGCAACCATAATCGAGACTATACGTGCACCAACATTAGTTATGCAAACTTCAACACCATTTTTATTTGTGATGGGGAAAAGGCCAGTTGGAACATGTGATGTGTGAGTAAGATATAAGTCTTCGCTAACATCTCCAGCAGATTCAAACTCAAATTTTGTTGTGTCAAGACCGCTTTTCGTAATCATTATAGACCTCTCAATTCAGCAACCATCTTCACTCTATCCTCATTAAGCGAGCGCTCTATACCAACAGGATAAGTGTGAGGGTTTAAGGTTCGCTTCTGCGTTTCATCCAAACTATCAAGACTTTCCTTCGCCAATTTTTGCGAATCCATCGTGGAAACTTTCTTGCCAACAAACTTACCCTTTTTAAACAAAGGACGCAAAAGATCAAAAGATTCATTGTGCCCAAGTTTTTTACGACGCAAAATGTCCATAGGGTCAACAATTGTATTTGTATTGTCGATGCCGCGTTGAACATCATAAATCATATCTCCTGCTAATTTGCCAGATTCATCCACAAAACGACGAACGTTCAGCACGCCTGGGATGGTAGTTTTTTGCGAGCTTTCGGAAACCTTCATGTGGTTTTCTCAAGTCTTTGCACCCTTCACTTTGGTAGCAGAAAGTTTATAAACACCACCTAACGAAGGCTGATCATAGGCAGTTGCAAGTTTCGTACCAACACCAAGGCCAGTGAAGGACCCGCCTTCGGCCTTAATAGATTTAATTGAATATTCATCCAAGTCATTAGAAAGAATAATTCCGCAATCTTCAAGACCTGCTTTATCCAGCATTTTTCTTGCTGTTTTGCTAAGCCAAGTTAAGTCACCAGAATCGATGCGAATGGCACTAAGTTTCTCACCGCGCTCCTTCATTTCTTTTCCAACAATAATTGCATTTTTAATTCCCTCTTCAACATCGTAAGTATCAACAAGCAAAATGCAATTGTTGGGGAATTCTTTTGCGTAGGCGCGAAAAGCTTCAAGTTCACTATCGAATGCCATGACCCAGCTGTGTGCATGAGTTCCAGAAACAGGAATGTCAAACAACTTTCCAGCCTCAACGTTCGAAGTAGAAGCACAACCTCCCACAACAGCTGCTCGGGATGCCCAAATTCCACCAGCGTAACCTTGCGCACGTCGAAGACCAAACTCACTCACAGGACAATTTGCCGCCATGCAAATACGCGAAGCTTTAGTTGCAACTAAAGTTTGAAAGTTAAACGCGTTGAGAATTGCTGTCTCGATAATTTGACATTGCAAGATTGGGCCACAAACTCGAAGTACAGGTTCATGCGGGAACACAACAGTGCCTTCGGCCACACAATCGATATCAAGCTCAAGCTTCATTCCCTTTAAAAACTTGAGAAAATCCGCAGTGAAAATTGGCTTGTCATCTGAACCTTTAATGCCAGACAGATATTTTAAATCCTCACTACTAAATTTAAAATTTTTGATGTATTGAGCAATTTCTTCAATGCCACAAGCAATTGCATAACCACCTTGAAATGGATAATCGCGAAAGAACAAATAAAAACAAGCATCCATATCCACTTTGTCATTATGAAAATAACCTTGAGCCATGGTCAACTGATAAAGATCAGTCAACAATGCAGATTGCTTAGAATTTTGATTTTCCATGATACCCTTCTTAAGATTTTCTTAAACCCGAAGAGTTCTGCCCCGGCCTTGCACCACCAGAACCAAGTGTCCTGGAACGCCTGCGAACAGTTGTTGTTTTGCTACTTTCGTAAACATTTGTCTTTGGAGTATCATTTTTTCTGCGATTTTGTCCGCCTCTTCGCTTGCCTCTGTTTCGAGGTTTTCTATCACTTTTCTCCCCACCGAAGTTCGAGCTTTTGCTCTTGGTTTTGGGAAGAGTTTTTACAACACCAGTGGCAAGTTTTTCTGAACCCTTAAGCTCTGTTGAAGTGTAGACTCCATCAAGACTTACCACCGAAGACTCAGCCTGCGCAGCTTGCCAAGCCTCCTTACTAATTTTGTCCGATTTAATAGCTGTAAGCGGTACATAAACGCGCTTTTCAGTCTCGAGGATCTTTACTTGAACCGCTTCTTTTGGCATATTAACTTCAGTTACAACAGCTTCGCCATCGGGAGTGTTAATTTTTGCTTTAAGTTTTGGCGCCCTGCTATTAAATTCTTTATAGTCATCATATTCATAGTCTAGGCAGCACAAAAGTTTGCCACACATGCCAGAAATGTTCTCGGGATTAAGGGCCATACCTTGGGCTTTGGCTTGTTTAATAGAAACATGCTTAGGGCAACGTCCAAGACGCGCACAGCATAATTCTTGCCCACAAAAACCAATTCCAGAAACTTGAGCGCTCTTTTCGCGCTCGTTAATTTGTCTCATATCAATACGAATGTGAAATTCGCTCGAAAGCTTTTTGACTAAGTCCCTAAAATCTTGACGTTCTGGTGCCGAAAAATAAAAAACAGCCTTTTTACCGTCGTGTAAAAACTCAACAGAAATTGGGACCATGTCTTCGTTAGTTTTTGCAGCATGTTTTTGAAAAATTGGGAAGGCATCAATGCTTTTTTGAGCCATTTCTTCGGCTTGCTGGATGTCTTCGTCACTTGCAACACGCTTAACAGGTTTAAGCTCGCTTTTTAAGACCTTGAGATCTTCATCGCTGGCCTCAAAAATCTCTTTATCAAGCGTGCCAAATTCAATGCCACGGGCAGTTTCGACAATTACTTTATCCCCTGGCTTGATATCTAAATCACCTGCATCGAATCACAATGCATTTGTGGCTTTTACTGTTCTTACAGCTGCTATTTTAGTCATATTCGCTATATCCTTTTTAGTTTAAGCAGTACAACATCGCAGAAATTCTGCGGGCTAATATTATACGCTAAATTCTGTTCAAAATCACTCAGGCAGCTCAATCTAGAAATTAAACTTTCCTGCTTGCTGCTCTCTAATAATTGGTCTCTGTAATGCTTGTTAAGCACCGCACAAAAGAAGTGCAAAAGCTCCTTTTGTTTGGAATTTGCACTGCGCTTGTTTTGGTCTTCGATGATTGAAATTGCCGAATGCTCCAAAACTTCGCTTAAATCTTTTGTCTTTTCTTCAAGCTGGGTCTTATAAAGGTCAACCATCTCTTTAATTTTATTGATAATGTCATTGCTTCGTTGAATTGTGTCCCAATCGGAGTCTTCATCCAAAGACTCGGCTGTCGAGATAATCTCACTATACAAATCTTCCATATTTTGATCTTGGCAAAACTCAATTGCTTTGGTTGTGTTGCCGCCAAAAAGCTCCACTGCCATTTGCGAATGATTTGAATCACAACCCGAAGCCTTCATGACAGTCTCAACCGCAAGATCATTTGGCAATTGCTTAAATTCAACAAGCTGGCAACGCGAATTTATGGTCTCCAAAACGTTTTTTGCATTGTTGGTCAACAATATGAAGCAAACATTTTGCGTTGGCTCCTCTAAAGTCTTTAAAAAAGAATTAGCAGCCGAAGTCCCAAGCTTATCCGCTTCCTTCAAGATATAAATCTTATATTGCCCCTGTATGGGAGCCAAAACTGAATCGTTTACAATGTTGGTAATTTGCCCAACCAAGTAGGTCTGCACGCCTTCGGGTTCATAAATTTTGACGTCAACCATCGAATTATTATCAATTTGGTCGACGAAGCCGGGGCCTTGCAAAGATTTAGCTAATGCCTTGGCGCAATTCAACTTGCCACAGCCCGATGGACCCGCAAACAAATAAGCATGCGAAGTATTGCCAGACTCAATTTGCGAGTTTAACAACTTGCAAGCATAGTCTTGTCCAACAATATTTTCAAAATAATTAGGCATGTGACTTCATTCAATTTAATAAGTCTGAATAAACTTGATCTTGATCAAGCTCATTTAAAATTTCATGTCTGTCTTTAGGGTAAATCTCAAGCTTTACATCTTCAATTCCAGAATCTAGATAAGCTTCATAGACAATCTTCGGAGATTTTCCGAAGGCACCCACTGGGTCATCGCCGCCAGAACATATAAAAATTGGCAAATTTGTTGGAACCTTTTCTATATTTTCTGGCTTTCTAATATAGGCAAGCATGTCAAACATATTTCAAAAACCATTTAGAGTAAAAACATAACCACAATAAGGATCTCCCTCGTACCTTGATGCTTGAGATGAGTCTCTGCAAAGCCATTCATGTCCTGTAACAATTGGCTTAAAACGTTTGTTATAACCTCCAATTGCAATTTTATTGATTAAAGCAGACCTGTGATGTCAACCTCTAAAAGTAGCAAGAATCTTGCATAATAGCTTTCCGAAGAAAGTCTCAACTGGAAGATGTTCGCCTGTACCCATAACAATAGCACCACTCAAGCATTCCCCATAAGTCTCAATAAATTCACGGCACAAAAAACTTCCCATACTATGGCCCATCAAAAAATAAGGTGTATCTGGGTATTCGGCACTAATAATGTCGTGCAACTTTTTCATATCTTTGACAATTGTTTGATGCCCATTGTTTTCGGCAAAATATCCAAGTTCATTTTTATTAGGCGCAGTGCGGCCATGACCAAGGTGATCTTCGCCACAAACCAAAAAGCCGTTTTCATTTAAAAACTTAGCGAAGTCTTCGTAACGCATAATATGCTCTGCCATTCCGTGAGCAATTTGCAAGATATACTTCGGCTTGTCTTTTGGGACCCATTTAACAGCAAAATTATTAGTCTTGCCGTCTGCCGATGTGAACCTTAACTCTTCCTTCATCATATCTCCTTAACGTGTGTGAACAGGACTTTTACCTATATACAAACAAGTCTTTCTCTTACTTTTATCAATTTCTGAGTTTAATAACTCGGTTGAAAATTTTACAATATTTTTTGCTGCATTTGGCTTTCGGACCTTCGAAATATTATTCACCATATTTTTATAGCGACCTTCGTCGGTGAAGATATCACACAAAACATTAACAAAACCTTTATAAGTTGTAACATGCTCTGCAACTCCGCTAGCAAGTAAATACCTACGGTTAATATTCTCTTGAGCATAGGTCTTTCCAAGCAAAAGCATGGGCAATTTTGCACAGAGACATTCTGTTGTAGCCAATCCACCAGGCTTAATTATTGCAATATCCGAAGCTTCCATCAACTTATGAAGCTTATTTGTATATGTAAAGATTGTTATGTTGTTAGCCTTGTATTTTTGAGCTTTTTTCATAAGCTTTGTTGCATATGCAGGATCGTCCCCAACACAAATAACAAAATGAATCCAATCCATACTGGCCAAATACTTGAAAGATTCATTTAAAGTTTTACGAATATTCTTATATGGACCAGCATCTTTAGCGCCAGCAATAACCAAAGCAACTTTTTTGTCTTGAGGCAAACCAGCATTCTTTTTAGCAAGTGCCTTTGAATTAATCTTCGCAAATTCTCCGAAGGCGGGTAGCCCCGTAACTTTAATATTTTCCTTTGGAACTTTACGTGAACGCAAAGTAATGGCCATTTCTTCGCTAGCCACACAAAACAAATCACTTTGTTTATGAGGTCACATGCCTTCGGTTTCATAATCTGTCGGAATGCTAACAATAGGGAAATATTTATCCATTTTTAGACGTGCCTTTGCAGCGCTGTTTGCACAAACTTGATGTGTACAAATAACGAGGTCAGGGCTTTGATCTTTAATATAGCTTTCAAATTCCTTGTATAAAAATGAAGGCCATAGATGGCCACCACCCCACAAGATGCGGCCTGTTAAATTATGCCTTCAAGTATAGTCGTAAATTTGAGATAAAAAGCCACTTGTAGCACTAACAAACTGGTTACCAGCCCCCTCAACTGCAAAGAAGTCCAAAATATCAACACGTTCGATATTCGCACCTACTTTTAACCTAAGAAGCTCCTCATAAATTGCTTTAGCAGCAACATTATGACCAGATCCAGTAGAGGCATAACAAACTAATATAGTTTTGTTTTTAAGCATGTTCATATGGATAATTTTAGCAGAAAATCCCGGGGCTAAATTAATTTAACCCCGGGATAATCTTTAAACATTTAGGTAGCGGCGCATTGCAAGAGCAGAGCCAACTAAACCTATAATTAAACCTGCAACAATCAAAATTGCATAAATGATTAAGAAAGTTGCAAGACTTAAATCAAGAGGCAACCAAGTAAGAGATTTAACCATTGCAGGAAGAGCAAATGATCTTAATACCTCCATAATTAAAATTGCAGCTATCGAACCAATTAACGAATGAATAGCACTTTCCATAAAGAATGGCCCACGAATAAAGCCATTAGAAGCACCAACAAGTCGCATAATTGCAATTTCTTTTCGACGAGCCAAAATAGCAAGACGAATTGTATTGTTAATAAAGATCATGGCGATAAATATCAACAAAGCTACAAGAGCAATACCAACAATACGCAATACATTAGTTAAAGCAAACAATTGATCAACTGTCTTTTGACCATATTTGAGCGACTCTTCAGGTTTTGCTTGATTATCAGCAATCTTTTTAAAGTTGGCATTGTCTTTAACAACATCAGCAACTGCAGCAACACCTTGAGGAGTTTGAAGCTCAATGTTTACACTAGCAGGAAGTGGGTTTTGCCCATCTAACTGATCAACAATTTCTGGGCTACCACTCATTGAAGTTCTAAACTTCTCCAGTGCTTCGTCTTTTGTAGTAAAGGTGACATCTTTAACATTGTCATAACCTTTAACTTCATCCATAAATTTTTGAATGTCGGAATCTGCTGTGCCATCGGCAACATAGCAAGTGATCATTACCTCGCTTTCGACATTCGCAACAATGTTATTAACCATAATTGCGCCTATCAAAAACAAGCCAATCATGAACAAAGACAAGAAAATTGTGATTATCGAGCCAACTGCTGTCGACAAATTGCGCTTAAAACCAATAAGCGCCTCACGTAAAAAGTAATAAAAACTAGACATTTGAACCGTACACCCCCCTATCTTGATCTCGAGTAAGAAGGCCGTGGTCAAGAGCAATAACGCGTCGCCTCATACTATTTACCATTTCTCTATCATGTGTAGCAACAAGCACTGTTGTACCTGTTTTATTAATGCGCTCAAGCAAATCCATGATTCCTCGTGAAGTTTGTGGATCCAGGTTACCTGTAGGCTCATCACAAATCAACATTGGTGGCCTGTTAACAATCGCACGCGCAATGGATACACGTTGTTGCTCACCACCAGAAAGCTGATCTGGATATTTCTCAAGCTTTTCACCCAAACCTACAAGACGAAGCACCTCAGGTACCTGAGTTTTAACAACATGCCTGCTTTTCCCGATAACCTCCAAAGCAAAAGCAACGTTTTCAAAAACTGTCTTGTTAGGAAGGAGTTTAAAGTCCTGAAAAACACATCCAATATTACGACGAAGGTAAGGTACGCGCCAATTTTTCATGCTACCCAAGTCTTCGTCAGCAATTAAAATGTGGCCAGAATTTGGCTTAAGCTCACGAGTAATTAACCTAATAAATGTTGACTTACCACTACCAGAGTGACCTACCAAAAACACAAACTCACCAGCATAAATTTGAAGGTCAATGTCCCTCAAAGCAGGTTTGGTAGGCTGAGCAGCATAAACCTTCGAAACGTTTTTGAAGGTAATTACAGGACGTGCAGCATTTGCATTTTCTGCAGCAACATTAACTTGAGGAAGGTTAAGCCTTCCGCCAGATGTTGCCTTATCCATGCTAATGTCACGAGAAGTTCCGCGCGTCAAGCTGCTTGCAGCGACATCTTCGCCAGAAACCAATCCACTTTCCAAAGTGCCGCCATCAGGAGTTGCGTCAAGACCGCTAGCTCCAGATGGAGCAACAGGCGCAGTATTCCCTAGGTCATTTGGAATTGGATTAGTTGGCATAGAATTGCCCATTTCGTTAGCCATTTCATCTCCATTCTTACTACGTTTAAACTTCTTTTGTGCAACCCGTATTATACCACTCTTATCGAAATGCGAGCAAAAAGGTTTAACACATTTTACAACTTAAAGGCATATTTTTAGATTCAAAAAAGTCGTGCTGGTCCTCTAGCACTACTCCATTTTAGCTTTATCTTTTCTTTAAAACTCCGCAAAACGAAGGGGTAGCAAGCCTGTTATTTAATTTTGACGTGCTTGCCACGAATCCGACGACGGAAGCCGAGGGCCGCCAATGCGAGTGGAGCACCCAGCAAAGCCGCTGCTCCTCCCGCCAAAGGCATACCCTCACCGTTATCTTCAGTTGGCATTGTTATATCCTGAGAGTCTTCATCAGGATTTTGACCATTAAACGACTGATCTCCTCTTGTTTGTCAATCTGCATTTAAAAATGCGAGTAAATCTGGTTGTCATTTAGCGTCTTTATATAAAACGTTTGGTTCAGGTTTTTCTTTCGTAGAATAAGTATTCCCTCTATAATCCACCCACATATTACTTTCATCCTCAAATCCAACAGATTCCATTGTCATATCCCAGTTATCACCGACTTTAAAACTACTGATTCTATCTAAGCGAGCAACAGCATACTCATAACATGAAGAACCATAAGTCTCTACATCTAATTTATCAGTGTCAATACCACTTAAATCGACATGTGTAAGCATTCTACTGTTGAGGAATAGCCTACCAATATTTTTGGCATTGCTTCCAAAATTGTCCTTATAAAGAACATCGGTATAATTACTCTCGCAAAACATACCAAAGATATTTTCTAGTTTATCTTGATTAAATCCTCTTAAATCTAATGTTGAACAATACGGATTGTATTGCGAAAATTCGCTAATTTCATCATTTGGTCCGGTATGCATAAAGGTGCATTGAGCCGATTTAATTTTATTGCTTGGGAAATTTTCAAGCCCTTCAAATTCAGCGTTAAACATTCCATAGAAATAATAATCAATACTATAAAAATCTTCTAACTCCTTATCAGAATTGAAGCATTTTTTAACAGCTTTAAATGACTGGTCAACAACAACTTTCTTAGGATAAAACATTGGTCCCTCTTCTGGATCTATTCAACCTGGATATACTTGCTTTTCTGCAGAGGTATTAGAAAGAACAAATGCTTGAACAACATCGCCTTGACGCTCAGTATATTCTAAATTGTCATAAACGAGTCTCATTTCTGATGGTTGCCCTGAAGCTTCAAAAGAAGATAAACCATAAAAGACAGCTTTGGCAATTTTTCCATCATCATAATATGCGGATATATTAGAATCAGAAATGATTTCTCCGCTTTCGCTAACACCTTCATCGAACTCCCAATTTTGCCACCTTAGGCCTGAAGGATCTTCATCAGGCAGGCTAACATCAACAACAGGTTCGCCATCATAAAGGATTCGCAGACTTTTTTCATTTGGTTTAGAGTCAATGTATGAATCTATTAACACTTTAAACATAAATTCATATTTTGCTAGATGACTAAAACTTAAAGGAACATCACTTGGCGAGGATATAGTTAGGTTCACATAATCTATATTTTCATAAACAACACCTTTTGAAAGCACTTGTTGATCAAAATGCTCAATTGTAGTTTCTCCAACACACCATGTTCCAGCTCAAGCACATTCCCTATCATAACCTAACGAAGTAATGGTTGATCCTTCTGGCAAATCTCCAAATTTAAGTTTAGACAAAGACTTGCACCCTTGAAAAATTCGATCATATGAATCGTTACCACTAACATTAATGTTGAACATGTCAACCTCATTAAGGTGCTCACATTGCTCAAACGCAGAAGAGAATGTTTGCGGCGAAACTTCATTTGCCCACAGCTTAACACTACTTAAATAGCCACAGCCATAACATAAATTAGACAAATTAACCTCTTTCGTACTTGTAAACGTTGAGAGATCTAGATCATGAAGACTTCGCATATTAGCAAACATATAGCTGTAATTTTCACCTTGTGGTGCAAAGTTTTGACCAAAAGATATATTAGAAAAACAGGAGCCATCAAACATGTTATTCAAAAGAGTTGAAGTTGCTGAAGCTCCAAAGTTATCAGGCAAATATACGTTTATGTTAGCAACATCCTCTGGGTTATTTAATTGCGCCCCAGAAAACATACCACTAGCACTTTCTATATTTTTAGCATCCCAACCCCTAAAATCTAAAGAAATATCATTCGCGCATAATGTAGCTTGTAAAAACATTGTATCAGCATGCTTTATATATTTGGACATGTTTTCAAGCCCTGAAATACTTTTAATATATCTTTCTCTAAATCAGCCAGCACAGGAATTAAATTCTTTATACTCATTGTCCTTTTTATCTCAATATTGTGAACAGTCTTTAAAGGAAGGGTCAATAACAACATTTGCTTCAGCATACATTGGGAAAGATCATTCATTCGTAAGATCATATACTCTAATGAGCGGATCATCGTACGAAACAGAATCATTACATATTCTTAAAGTTGAATCTTTATAATAATAAACAGCCTTAGGCGTAACTATAGGATGCAAGATAGGATAAATGTCAGCATCACCCTTACTATAAGTTACACCTTCCTCTGGGTTATAATTACTAAATCAATCTCCAGAGAATATATCATCGCTACATTTCAAATTAAAACGTAGTTCTTCATCAAATCCTGTAAAGACTACTATGGTTTTATTATTATCTGGCGAATATCAAAAAGCTGGCCACCCAGATATTGGATTATCAGTAAGGAGGTTCAATGAAATCTCAGTCAAGCCTTCATGACCATTATAACTAAAACTAGCAATATTTTTATATTCATCAGGAATATATAATCTCAGTTTTACAACGCCATGATTTTTATAAATAGAGTTAATTTGCGTTTTTTCAGTTAAATCGCACGGGTCAGGTTCATCATTTCTATACCATGGGAATTTGAAATCTAAAGGACAACCAAGAGATGCTAAAGAAGCGTCCTCTATTCATGAGCCTCCAACAACAATTTCTCCAAGAGAACAACAACCACCTAACATTAACTCATAATCACTCGCTTTTGAAACAAATGTACAGTGAGAAAAATCTAATGCTGTAAGTTTTTTCAACCCGGCAAATGCATACATAGCACCACTAATGTCCACGTTCTTTCTTGGCAGAACAATTGTAGTTAATGATGTTGTTCTGCTGTTTTCCACCATAAACATTCTAGTAATATCATAGGTTCCACCTTCGCTTAATCCAGTCAAATCAACAGAAATTAAAGTTGGAATTTCTGCGAACATAGCTTGAAAGTTTATTGTTTCAGTTTTGCATGAAGCAAAATTTTCGCCGAGCTGAACATTAATCAATTCTGGCATTGCATAAAACATTCCAGAAAAATCAATAGCATTAGCACCAAAATTTTTACCTAGAATAATTTCATGAATCATACAGTCTGACCCTTCCTCTCAAGGATATACAAACATCTGATTAATTTGTGCATAATCTTTAGATTCTTCAGGACGCTTAGAAGAAAAATTATCAGGAATAATAAGCTTTTCATAAGTTATACCGCTACCAGTATAAAATGCACGATCTGCAAATCAAATATGACTCATATCTCATTTAGATAAATCTAGACAATCATGTAAATCGATAATATCACAATAGTAGAAAATTTTTCGAATGTCTGTAACGCACGATGGTATATTTTCCAAACCTTGCAAACTTTTAATGCTACATTGTGAGAACCAATTGGCCATACCTGTAAATTGAACGGTTTGATCTTTTTCTGTATAAGAAGTAAAGTCCTTAAATGACTTATCAAAAATAACTTCACAATTATTAAGGGTTCCTTTGTGATCTTCATCTTGTCATTCTGGCTTACTTTCTTTATCAATTCCAATAGTGTTTTTTACATTATAAAATTCTAATAACTTATCTCCCAAACTATCTTCGTATTCTTTTTGAGTTAGCGTATCATAATAAAATATGAATTGCGGGTTTTCAGAAACATTCTTATCATAAATCTTAACAGCTTTTGCCGTTTTTGGGACATCGCCCATCTTTTTGTAGCGAGCCAAAAAGTCCGTATTTTCATGCAAAGGCTCTTCAAAAATACCACCCTCAAATTCCATAAAAACATATGGCTCATTAACATAAAATCGTATTTCTAAACAATTATTAAAAGTACTTCCGTCTGGCATATAACCAATTTGAATTTTAGACTCTACTGGATTGAATTTAACTGCTGAAGATTCAAAAACATCAATATCGTACGAATAATTTGAGGAAGTACCATATCCTCCAGCAGAAGGACATTCTGCTTGATTCGAAAAATGTAGGTGAATTAAACTCTGGCAATTATATCAAACATTATTAGCTGGAACATACTTTGGATTATAATATTCGCCAGATGCCGAAAGCCATTGTGTCCCCTCTTCAAGTCCTAACGCAAGCATTACTTTTTCACAAGATGGATCAGAACTTCCAAAACCTACAATAAATGAATTTATACCGATACAGCCTGTAAGCATTCCTTCGGTATCGTAATCAGTTGAAGAGCCCAAATTAAGACAGTTTGTCAAATCTAGCTTTTTAATGCTTATACAATTTTTCAACATAAATCTATAGGAAGTTTCAAGATCACTGCTTCCAAAACTTCCACCAAATGTAATATTTTGCAAAGTTGATGCATCGGCAAACATATTTGAATAATCAATCAGGTTTGCACTGTACATCTCTAAGATGTCTTCATCTACATTGCTACTTACCCCAGTAGGCAAAACTACATTGCTGCAATTATTTCCAAAGTTAGCAAACATAGAATTAGCAAAAATTACGTTACTCATATCAAAGTCGCTCAAGTCTAGAGTTGTCATGAATGATGAATTCTTAAAACCATAGAACATATAACGTGTATCAACAACACCAGAAGGAACATAATTTCATCCACTAATACTTTCTATGTTCGAGAAGTTCATAAACCATCCAGACATACTGTTAAATACTGTACCAATGTGTTTGCCTTCCTGATTGATGAAGTGGTTAATCGTTCTGAAGTCTTCAAACGTCTTATCAAATGTAATTGAGGTCACATTATTAAAAGGATGATACGCAGAAGAAATCCATTCGGGAACTTTCGGAGCTAAACCCGAAGCCCCGTAAGTCTCATCGTTAACTTTTGTATTAGCAACATTATATGATGCAAGGAAATTTGTATCCTTAGAATGATCGAAATTATCATAATAGAACTTCATCGAACCATCTGAATACTGAACAGCTGTAGCGTGTTTTTCAGCCTGGAGATTAACTACAAGAGAATCATCGTCAGTAATATTGTAAACTTTAGGATCGTCGGGAGTTTCGGCTGGCTCTGTATTTTCAACATCTCATGAGACAAATTGATAACCATCTGTTTTCACTTGCAGGCGACCATTATATGTAAATTTTGTCGTTCCCTGATTAACAACTTCAACCTTAATGTAATCATTAAATTCAACAACATAATCATAACGCTCTTCGTCAAAATATGTTCTTTCTTCTGTATAAGTTGTTAACTTGAGTTTAAATTCGTCGTTAAAATAGATGTCGTCCGGGAATTCAGTATCGCCACTTTCGGTTGTTAGAACTAGCGAAGCTACAGTAGTAGCAGGCTTATCAATATTTAGTTTGTGGTTAGCGAGATTATAAGTACCCTTTTCCGATGTAGGAATATCTTTAATCAAGTAAGACTTACCATTGGCATCTAGCCAAGCAACGCCAGGCAATGAACAAGCATCAAGTCCTTTCTTTCATCCACTACCAATTGTTATATTGTTTAGTTGAGAACATCCCGCAAACATCGATGCTGTTGTAGCGTTGCTGTCAACTGTAAAGCTTGATAAATCTAGCGACGAAATACTACTATCGTTTTCAAACATGCATGTAAATTTCAAAACTTTTTGGAAGTTAACTAAATTAAATCCTGTAAGACTATTTAGGTTAGTTAGATTATAGAACCAAAATGCCACAGAGACAGGTTTAATTGCAGGTTCAGAAGAGCTTCCTTGAATTACAACTTTCTTAATGCTGTTTCCTTTCTCAAGCCATTTTACTGCCGACGACGAAGCACTCGAAAGCGCGGCAGAATTTTCTTCTTTTGCTTGAGTTGTCTTAAATGGTGATAAATAAACAGTGTCCGATTCAAAGCCTCACCACAAAGAGCTGATGGCGATTTTGATGGTAGCAGAATCTACATTGCTTTCGAGATAGTTATCGGTTTCGGCAGTCTGAGCATTTAGTGTTAAATTAAATGATGTAAGTTGGGTTTTTGTTGGGTCAATTGTAATTTTAGTAGCTTCAACAGTAACTCCAGGAGTTTTATTTATATCAGTAACTGTTATTTTAGCTTCCGAATCTTTATTAGTAGAAGTAAGCGAGATCTTTGGATTTTGGCTTGCAAAAACGAAATTGTAATCTTTAGTATAATCATCATTTCTTTCAAGCTTGTATTCGTTTGTGCTTACATTATTTCATTTTACAGTTGATGTTGCTTTATCAACAGTTAGTTTTCCATTAACATGTGGGCCAAGTTTATAGTTTGCGCTAACGTTTTTAGTTACGTCACCATCTTGGCGTGTAACTTTTACGCTTGATACTGTATTCGTAGCAGTTCCAGCATTGGTGATTGTTCCTTCAGTAACAACTACAAGCTGGTCGGAGCCCTTAGTTTCTCCGGTATATGTATAACCTGGATTTGCCAGTGCTGTACCATCATAAGTTTTTGATGCGTCTTTTCCTGTAACAACAATTGGAGTTTCAACTGCTGTAATTGTAAGTTTTCCTTCAACCTTAGTAATTGTGTAGTTTTGCGCTTTAGTATTATCTTTTAACTGGTAAGTAAATGTATTTAAAGTATTGTTGCATGCATCTATAACTGTAGGGAAGCCGCTATATGATTTAAGACCTTCTCCCCCAACAAAATTATCTCCAGAAACATTTAACGAATCAATGGTGTGTTCCACGCCATCGTATTCTTCATTGTAGCTACCACTTGTTAAAGTAACTAATCTTGGAGTGATTGTTAATGTACCATTAACAGTTGTAACATTAGAATAATTATCAGTTGCTTCAACTGTTCCGCGCATAATTTTTAAGCTATTAACAACATTTGAAACACCGCCTTCAACTACATCAGTTATGCTACCTTCAATTGATACTTCAAAGTGGTCGGTTTCAGCTATTGAACCTTCAACTGTATAATCATTTTTGGTCAATGCTGTTCCATCATATTTTTTGCTGTCACTTTTTGCAGTAACTTTTATCGCACCAGTATATGGAGTGATTGTAAGTTTACCGTAAGCAGGAGTAATTGTATAGTTGCTGGCTATAGTGCCATCCTTAAGAACATATTCAAATTCGTTAGGGGTATCTGTACAAACATCAATTACCGAAGTAAAGTTCTTGTATTCGGCAACACCTTCACCATCAACAAATCCAGATGGAGTGACAGTTTCAACAGTTAAAGCCGACCCGTTATATGCGCGAGAGCCATCACCACTTGTTAGTGTGACGGCTTTCTTGTTAACTAAAAGAGTTCCGTATGTATAAGTAACTGCATAGTTGGAAGTTGAAATGCCACCTTCTAATGCGAAAGTAAATGTATTTTGAACTCCACCTTCAACATAATTCTTGATTTTGGCAAAACCAGTGCATGCAAGCGTTTGACCCGAAGCAAGACCTTCGCCGCCAACCGTAACAGTGGTTGCAGAATGCTCCTGTCCATCGTAAGTGCCTGTATAGCCACCACTGGTTAAGGTAATAGATCTTTGGTTAACAGTTAAAGTGCCGTTAACATGTGTTCCAAAAGTATAGTTGTTCGAAATGTCAACTGAGTTGTTTCGAAGAACCTTAACCGATCCTTCAACAACAACGTTAGCGGATGATCCTGCATCTGTTTGCGAACCTAAAATTGTTGCTACAACTTTTTCGTCAGATTTTTTCAAGACATCTGTATGAGTAAAGCCAGTGTCCGTTACTGCCTCTCCATCATAAGATTTTGTCTTGGAATTTGCAGTAACAATAAGTTCAGCACTAACCTTATTGATAGAAATTTTTCCATTTACTATGGAGATGTCATAATTAGTTAATTTTGTATCTCCAGTTATATCAAAGGTGTTGACTTTTTCACCATCATTAACATCCTTAACAGTTGGGAAGTTATCATAAGTTGGCTCTTCGCCAGCAACCCATCCTTCACCAGTAGCAGTAACAGAATCGTTGAAATGAGTGTTACCATCGTATTCTCAACTTTGAGTTCCACTTGTTAATGTTATTGGACGAGGAGTTACAGTTAATGTTCCAACTTCTGGCACAGCAAGATTATAATTAACAGTTGCTTCTGTGTCGCCGCGCATTACTTTATATGATTGAACACTGTTTGTTGTTTCTCCAACATCAGTAATGCTGTCAACAATAACAACATCAAGTACATCGCCATCAACTAATACATTTGGAGTAAATGTATAACTATTGTCTGTTAAAGCCGTTCCATCATAAACTTTTGACTTCGTAGCTGGTTTAACAACTATAGGTGTATCAATTTTATTAATTTGAAGCGTTCCATAATCAAAACTTATATTGTAATTATCGAAGTCTGTGTCTCCAAGTGGGTCATAGGCGAATTGATTCTCAATTGGTTGGCTTGTATGATCAGTAATTTTTGTGTAATTACTATATTCAGCACCTTCTCCTGTAGCTCATGAAGTTCCTTCTTTAACGGAAACGCCTACGATTGAATGTTCTTTACCATCATAGTCCCATTCCCCTGATTTACTAACTAAAGTAACATCTCTTTTTGTAATTGTCAGTGTGCCTTTTACATGAGTTCCTCATTTATAATTGCCTGTTACATCATCGCCATCGGAATTAGTAACTTTAACTGCAGATACTACGTTATCAATAGTTCCAGCATTTTTAATTGAACCTGTAATAGTTGCTGTTAAAGTATCACCTGTAACTAGAACATTTTCAGTGTATGTAAAGCTTGAATTTGAAAGCTCTGTACCATCATAAGTTTTTTCATCGGTAGCGGCTGTAACAACAATTGGAGTGTCTATAGATGCGATTTCTATCACTCCAAGATTATAGGCTATTTCATAATTGCTTAATTTTGTATCGCCTTCTGCCACTACTGTAAACGTATTATCAACTTTCCCTTGCGCTACAGTGGTTACCGTAGCAAAGTTGGTAAATGTGACATTTTCTCCTTCAGCCATTGTTCCAGATGTAATGCTCGCATTTGGCCAAGAGTGAGCTGAGCCATCATATGTAAAAGATTTTGGTTCGCTTGTTACTGTAATGTTTCGTTTTGTAATTGTTAAACTACCTTTTACATGTGTTCCGAAAGTGTAATTTATAGAGGCATCTTTATCTCCTCGCATAACTTTTACATTTGTAACAACGTTATCGGCCTGACCGACATTTTGAAGAATAAACGGCTGGTCTTCTTTTTGAACAACATTAGTTGCAGTAACAAAATCTGTACCTTTCAAAACATTTGGAGTATAAGTAATACCGTCATCTGTTAGAGGGGTCCCATCGTATGTCTTGCTGTTTGTATCTGCAGTAACAATTAATGGTGTTGTAATTTTGTTAATTATCAAATTGCCGTATTCGCAGGTAATATTATAGTTATCAAGATTTGTGCCTTCGTTTTTAGTATAGTCGAAAGTATTAGGGACAGGTTCTTCAGTGTAATCTATGACGGTAGCAAAATTGCTATACGAAACACCTTCGCCAGCCGCAAAGGAATAACCTTCCTTAACTTTTGCAACTTGATTTCCGTGTGTCATAGAATTATATGTTCATGTGTAACCTTCGCTTTGCAAAACAACATCACGTTTTGTTACTTCAAGCGTACCATTTACGTGAGTTCCAAAAGTATAGTTGTCAGTAACATCTTGTGCGCCACGCTTTACCTTAACAGAAGTAACTTTGTTTGCTGCTTTATCTCCTGCATAAAGTACTTGCTTGTCGGCTTCAACAGTTGCGGTTAGTTCGTCACCTTCAATAAGGACATGCTGAGTATATGTGTAACCAGCATCTGCTAGAGGAGTTCCATCGTATTCACGAGTTTTTGAATTTGCAGTTACAACAATTTCTGTTGATACTTGTTTTACTATAAGTTTTCCGTACTTTGGGGTAACGTTGTAATTGTTTAAGTTTGTTCCTTCTTTAGCGGTAATTTTAAATTCATTGTCAATTCCTGCGCCGTTGCAATTTGTAACGCTTGGGAAGCCAGAATATACAACGTCTTCAGATTTAGCCCACGATGTTTCTTCGGCAGGAGCCGCACTTGGCATACTGTGACTTTGACCATCGTATGTTCATTCGCCACTAGCACTTTGAAGAACAATGTCTCGCTTGTTAACAGTTAGCTTTCCAGAAACGTGCGTTCCGAAGGTGTAGTTATTAGTTGCATCATCTTCACCGCGAGAAATTGTTACAGAGGAAACATCATTATCTGTTTCACCAGCATTAGTAATGCTGCCAATAGTTGTTGCAGTTAAGGCATCTGATTCTTTTAGAACACCATCAGTATAAGTATACGAAGCATCGGTAAGAGCATCGCCATCGTAAGTTTTACTGCTTGTACCAGCAGTTACAACAATTGGTATTGCAACTTTTGTAATTTGTAGCTTTTCGTATTGAACACTTAAATTGTAGTTGTTAAGGTTGGTTTTTTCATTTTGTTTATAGCTAAAAGTGTTGTCAACGCCATCGCCATTATAATCAATTGCTGTTGTGAAGTTGCTGCAGTCCACGCCTTCGCCAGTAACTCATTCGCCAGATACAACTTTGATATCTGGATTACTTTGTTCTTGTGCATTGTATTCAAACGAAGCTCCTACGCTAGAAATTGTAATATCGCGCTTATTAATTTTTATTGTTCCGGTTTCTTTTATCAAATTGTAGTTGGACAATTTTGTACCAGTTTGTTCAGTGCAATTGAAAGTGTTAGGAAGTCCTCCCTCAACATAATCTTTTATTTCTGGGAAATTAGTAGGTGTGATTCCTTCGCCTTTAACAAAACCAGTTGATTCTACCAATTTTCAGCTATGTTTTGCACCATCATATGTTCAATCGTGGTCTTCACTTTTAACAGTAACGTCTTTTTTGGTTATGGTTAATGTGCCCGAAACGTGAGTTCCAAAAGTGTAGTTTGATGTTGCATTTTCAGTACCACGTCAAACTTCAACATCGGTAACTTCGTTAAATCCAGGATTATCGACATCTTTGGCTTCGCCTTTGATGGTGACTTTAAGCGTATCTCCCGCAAGAAGAACATTATCTGTGTATGTATAATTGTCATTAGTTAGTAGCTGCCCATCATAAACTTTTGTGTCGCTAGCAGCGGTAACAACAATCGGGGTAGTAATTTTTGTTATTGACAAAGTTCCAAAAGTTTCCGAAATTTCGTAGTTGTTAAAGTCTGTACCAGTGCCTTCGTTATATGTAAAGCTGTTTTCAACTCCGCCTTCAACATAATCGGTAATAGTTGCAAAATTGCTGTAAGTTGCGTACTCGGTCGCCGAAGCCCAGCCCTGACCACCAACTGTTATGTTGTGGTTATAATGAACCTGACCATTATAAGCAAAAGTTTCTGTAGCACTTGTAAGCGTGATTGGACGCTTATTGATTGTTAGAGTTCCGTTTTTGTGTTCGCCGAATGTGTAGTTTGCGGTAGCATCGTTTGCTCCACGCATAATTATAACTTCGCCAACTACGTTATCGGTAGTTCCGGCTTTTGTTATTTCGCCAGAAATGTCTGCAGTCAGCTGGTCGGTTCCCTTCAAAATTCCTTCTGTGTATGTATATCCATTGTCTTTCAAGACAGTTGCATCGTAAGTTTTTGCCATCGAATTTGCAGTGACCACAATTGGAGTTTTAATCTTATTAATTTGAAGACTTCCTTCAACAGTATTGATTTTGTAATTGCTTAATTTGGTGCCTTCATGCTCGCTGTATGTGAAAGTGTTTGGCGTTGGAGTATCACTGTGGTCAGTAACACTTGCGAATCCAGAATAATCCAGGCTCTCGCCAGCAACAAAAGAACCTGCTGTTACACTAACATAATCCCAGATATGAGCGTTTGCATCATAATCTCAATTTTTGTCTTCACTTGTTAAAGTTACTTCACGACAATTAACAGTGAGCTTACCATAAATCGAAGTGATATTGTAATTGTTAAGGCTTGTACCAGGTTTCACAACATAGGTGAAGGTGTTGTTGGCTTCAGCAGTTTCTTCGACGTTAACAACGTTACTGGTTCAAGTATAAACTAGGCCTTCGCCTTCTGGGAAGGCTGGATCTTCGGTGACTTCTTCTTTTGAAAGCTTATTACCATCGTATTGTTTTTCTGCATCGGAGCTTGTAATATTCATGGAACGTTTATCTATTTTCCAGGTGATTGTTTTATCTTCGTGTGATTTATCTTCCCAGACAAAGCCTTCAACTAAACTTGCAATTGCTGTATAAGTTCCAGCGTCCTTGGCTTCGAAAGTTTCTGAGAGAGTGTAGCCTATGCCTTCGTTAACGCCTTTTTGGAGTTCTCCATTATAAGTGAGTGTATTTGCCTGGGGAACCGGAATTGCAGAATCCATATACCAAAACTTAATATTAAACACCTTATGTCCAATTAATTTATTCAAATCACTTACCGATACATTAGTTAAATCGAATGTCATATCAGAGGTTTCTTCAGGATGAAGCGCAGTAAGATTCCTTGGGAAATATGGTGTAACTGTATTTGGGTGGCCATCAAAAACGGTACCTCCCAATGCATCAATTTTAAAATTAGAATCGGTTAGATCGCAAATTTCAAGAGATTCATCGACTTGCTCTACTTTGCTTCGCGAAAATATTATATTGCCTGTGCTGACATTTTTTATTCAACTTTTATCAAAGCTAACCGTACCAGCTTCTTTGTCGACATAAGCCTTAACCGTACTGGGGGTTTCGATCTTGCTATCTTCGCTTGCTTGAGCTTTAACAATACTGCCTGCAAAAAGCGCGACAGCAGCAACAAGTGCAGTTAGAACAGCAAGAGAAACTCACTTGCTGGTCATTATGTATGCAGCTTTTGACTCGGTTCCAGCTTGAGCTGTGGCTTCGGAGATACGAGCTTTACGCTTCTTGAAAAACATGAAAGCCCCAAAGGAAACTAACAGCAGCATAAGCGCAGCTAAAATGACAGGAAGCATCACATCACCAGTTTGCCCAGTTATGTACTCAATGGGCGCAGGCTCTGGATCAACCTTTTCAACAAATTCTAGTGCAATATCTAAATTAAATTCCATAATACACCTCGTTTTCCTAAGCTATTAAATTATATCAAAACACCAGTAAAATTAGCCAATTTTCTTAAAACGGCTCTAAAGACAAACATCAAAAATAGATTAGCGGGACGTGAGCAGATAAGCCTTACTACACATCTATCTTTTAAAACCTTCACAATTATCGCCACGTCGGTCTTCTAGGTAGACTTTACGACAGAAAAATTTTAAAAAGGCAACTTTCGAAGCGCAAAAGCCCAGTTGTAGCAACTCACTTGTTTTTCAAAAATTATCATGTTTATCCAGAAGACCGACATGATGAAGTTTTTTGAAAATTTGAGACAAGAAATAGCTAATTCTGAGGCTAGAAAACCGGCATGATGAAGTTTTTTGGGAAATTCCTTTAAAATAAAAAATAATCAGCCATAAACAAACATTAGAAGTTATACTTGCAAACACGATGCATATTCAGAAAAGCCAAGCATGCAAATTCACAGCACCATATTCATCATTTCAATTTAATTCACAAACAAAATAAAATATAAACAAACATAAAAGGAGCATAAATGGACAACTATACATTAAGTACTAAAAGCGCTCTAATTGCAGAACGTCAACGACGTATCGATAAAAACAACATCGCAATATTACATCATGCAAACAAACTTCTGCTAAGTAAAAAGAGGCGTGGTTCTCAAGCAATTGAGATTATGGTTCCGTCAAAACGAATGACTCACAATAATTGACGCTTTATATACCGAGTATGCTCCGCATCACTTCCAAAAAATTCAATTCAAAAACTTAGTGATAACATTTCTAGTGTGGCGTCGGAGCTTCTGCTAATACAACTTTCGGCAATACTACCATATTCTCAGTTAGCATTAATTGCTTTTGAAATGTGTGGCACATATGCAATTGATCCTTCAACTCGTGACTTTGTTGGAGACCTAAAGCCAACAACAAACCCAGAGAAAATTGGAAAATATGTCAAAGAATACGAAAGGCTCAATCCTCATTTTAAGGGAAAGAAAAAGCTTAGTTCTATTTCAACATTTTTAGAGGAAAATTCTGCTTCACCAATGGAATCGCGGCTTTATATAAAATTGTGTGGCGATCGGAAAGAAGGGTTTTATGGGTGCCGAAATTTTAAAATGAACCAAGCTGTGAATCTTAGTGAGGACGCTTGCAAAATTGCTGGACAGGCTGTAGTTTATCCTGATTTGCTAAATCAAAAGTTCAAGCTTGCCATTGAATATAACAGTGCGCAGTATCATGAATCTATTGAACAAGGTCAGAAAGATCGACGAAGAAGAGATGCACTTATGTATGACGGCTGAAAGGTAATTTCTATAACACCTCAACAATTTTACGATAATTCCACGTTTCATATTATTGCTTTACAAATTTTAAATGAACTCGGGCAAAGCTTTAACTTGAATATGTCAAAGTTTTCAAAAAAGCGAAATGCTGCATTTGAATTATTAGGCTAATTATATAAAAGTGCAACTTTCGGTTCTATATAGTAAAACTCATAAAAAAGTCTTCATTGCTTAAAATAATGCCACGCTGGTATTCTGAGAATAAGTCTCGTTACAAATGAGTTCGTCGCAATATTTGACGTCACGTCGGTCTTCTAGAGTCAGAATGTCTCGCTTCATGTTCATTATTTTAAAAAACTAGCACCTCGTCGGTCTTCTACTGATTTTAATAATTTAAATATAATTCTGTAAAAGCCTCAACCTGCTCTTTTTTAAGTAAGTAAGCCATAGAAAAAATCAACTAATTCAGAATTTTACTCTAGAGGACCGACGTGGTGCAGGTTTTTGATTATGGGGGTTATTATTAAGCTGTTATGTATGCTAGAGGACCGACGTGGTGGGAGTTCGGGGAAGTTTTAAGGAACAGTTAAAGGCAGAATGGAGTTGTGCTAGAGGACCGACGTGACAAATGTTTTGGTTTTTGAGCTGCAAGAAAAAGTACTTTAATTTGAATAGTATGTAATATGCATCTTTTAGAGGCGGGAGGTGCGGAGGAAGGTTTTGGAACGAAGAAGAGTGCCAGGTGGAAGTGGGATATTTGAAGTGAAGCTATAAATTTCTTTTGCACGATTTGCAACAGGCTCTGGCTTTCCGCCAGACTTATCGTTAGGGTACCATTTAAGGTTCTCTACATTTAAGCTGGTAATGTTGCCACCAGGGACAAGGGCTTCGATGTTTTCGCCCTCTTCAAAATGGTTGCGGCACAAAACTTTATAAATGTAGAAGCGATGCAAGCCAAAAAAGGTTGAACGATTTTCGCAATCCAAAATATCTCCAACATGAACAGAATTTTGCTCGTAGCCATCATAATCTGGAGATTGCTGAGCCTCTCCAAAATAAAACCCAGTTGAGTATGGCCTATGAGAAACATTTTCTAGCTCGCGCGTCCATTGCTCAGGCGAGTCGCCATCCAAAACATGCCTGTATGCATTAACCACAGTTGCAACGTACAAAGCTTTTTTATTGCGCCCCTCAATTTTTATAGAGCTAAGGCCTGCATTTTTAAGATCATCAACATGCTCTAGCATATTCAAATCTTTCGAATTCATAATATATGTTCCGAAGCCGTCTTCGCCGATTTCAAATTCTTGTCCATCACGTTTTTCTTCCAAAAGTTTATAGCCCCAACGACAAGGCTGAGTGCAAAGACCTTTGTTTGCAGATCGACCAGTAAGATAACTAGAAATCAAACAACGGCCACTAACGCTCATGCACATTGCGCCATGAACAAAAGCTTCCAGAGCAAGCGAGTTTGGATTTTCTGGCGTGTCGGCATATCCTGCGTCGTCAAGGTTTTTGCGAAGAGCTTTAATTTGTTCAAGACTCATCTCACGGGCAAGGATGATTCGCTTCGCACCAAGCTTTGCGTATTGAATCGCAGCCTCTGTATTGGCGACACTTGCTTGTGTGGAGATGTGAATGTCGAGGTTGGGGGCAACTTCCTTAACAACGGCCATTGCACCTAGGTCCCCCACAATAACAGCATCGGCCTCGGCTTCGGAGAGCTGCTTGATAAAGGTTTTGAGATTTTGGATATCTGAATCGTGCATCAAAATGTTGCATGTAACGTAAACCTTCACATTATTATCATGTGCATACTTAATGTTTTCTTTAAGCTCCGAAGTTTTGAAGTTTTCGGCCTTTGCGCGCATCCCAAAATGCTCTGCAGCAAGGTAGACAGCATTAGCTCCGAAGTTAATTGCGGCACGAAGCTGATCTGGCCCCCCAGCAGGTGCAAGAAGCTCTATTTCACGAGATTCTGACAAAGTTTAAACACCTGTCATCATTGCGATAATGCTCTTGTTTGTCTCGGCCATGCCTTCTTTACCTAAACGAGCAATGTTATTGATGAAATCCTCGACGTTTTCGGTAACCAAGCCATCGCCAGCGAAGAACGAATCACCATTTTTGTAAAGTTCAAGGCTGAGCAAAGCCATGTCAAGCGAAGTTGCGATTTTTGCAGCGCACGAAGCCTTAGCGCCATCGCAAACCATGCCCGAAGTTACTCCCAAAGTAGTCATCAAGGCATGAATTACAGCCTCATAGTTTTCTGTCATCATATAGGCGATGCCAGCGCCAGCACCTGCAGCTGCAGAAACAGCGCCACAAAAAGCACTTAAGCGGCCAATACCATCTTTTTGATGAATTGCACACAAATTGGAAAGGGCCAGCGCACGATACATTTTTTCATCGTCGATATCGTAATGCATAGCATAAATAATTACAGGGTTAGCAACTGTCATGCCTTGGTTGCCACTTCCAGAATTGCAAACAACAGGCATTTCACAACCATTCATGCGAGCATCAGAACCAGCGGCAGCATATGCCTTCGCCTTTACGCGAACATCATCACCATCATAACCCTTCAAAATATTGCTACCAATATTTGCACCTCAATCACCCTTAAGACCTTCTTCAGCAATACTCATGTTATGCCCAATTTGGAAATCCAGTAACTCTTTAAGATCTTTAACATCAAAGGTTGTTATGAAATCCCAAATACTTTGAATGGTCAAAACGCTTCGGTCGGTATTTGTGCCTTCGTCTTCTAGCGAAAACTCTTTCTCAAGAAGTTTTTCGCCATCCTTTTCTTCAAGAACAATGTTTGTATGAGTATGAGTGATGCGAACCTTTGAATAATGTTCACCTTTGTACAAAGTAAGTATCATATCGAAGGTTGCGCCATCCAAAAGTGCATGAACTTCAATCTTGCAATTATCCAAAAACTCACGCATTTTTTTTGCATCTTCCTCGGTAGCGCTGGCAATACATTCAAGTTCTTTCTTGCTATCACCAGCAATAACACCTGCAGCTGCCGAAGCCGGAAGACCTTTAAGCCTTCCTGTATTTGGAACAATAACGCTCTTTACATTTTTAATAATGCTTCCACTGGCGTTGATGACAATTCTGTCAGGAATTTCGCCTAAAATTTCACGTGCACGAGTTGCAGCATAAGCAACAGAAATTGGCTCGGTACAACCTTGAGCCAAAACCAACTCTTCTTTTAATATGTCACAAAAGGTTTTGTATGTCTTCGAATTTTTATCCATTATTTACCTTTCTTTTTAGCTCTGTCAGCTTTGCGTTGCTCGCGCTTTTTAGCACGCTCTTTCTCAACATCAACAGGTTCCAAAACAGGCTTCTTCTTAAGCTCTTCGGCATGTTCGAGGTTGTACCTATAAATCTTAAGTTTCATTCTGTCATCATGACCACGCCCTGTAATAAAACCAAGAATTATTCCGATGATTACAGGAATGACCCAACCAAGTTGCATTTCTGCCAATGGCAAAAGGTCGATATAAGGGATGTAAAACCATTCGCTAATAACAACAAAGAAGTTTGAAACAAATGCAAACAATGCGGCAAACATATAGACTCTGTTGCTTTTAATCTTTGTGTTAAACCATGACAAAATTACAAGAACAACAGCCATCGGGAAAACCAAAGTCAAAACAGGAGATGCAAGTTCAACAATCAACTCCAAGCCGAGGTTTGAAATAATGAAACTTACACAACAAACAACGGTGCACAAAATCTCGTAAGCCTTTCCACGTTGGTCTCTTTTATCAACAAAGTTCTTAAAATACACCGAAGTTCCAGATGTAAGTCCAACTGCTGTTGTAAGACAAGCCAAACTTGCCAAAACCCCAAGCAAAATTCCTCCAAAGCTAAACGCCTTTGTTGCAATTAAAGAAACCAAAACAGCTTGGCTTGAAACGTCGTTGAATTCTGTAGCAACTTCAGAACCCAAATAAGCCATGCCAATTGAAGTTCCAAATAGCAAAACCAGCGATAAAATACCAGCTCATGAAAGAACTTTAACTCTATGGTTTGGAGTCTTATAACCTTTAATGAACGATGTGGTAATCATGATTGTTCCAAAACTAAGAGCCCCGAACAAATCCATACTTTGGTAGCCCGCAATGATTCCAACACCCACAGCGTTGTCCTCTAATGGAGCATCCGGAACAGGGTTAGAAGGATCAATCAAACCTTTAATGATTAACATCGCCAAGGTGACGAGCAAAAGCGGTGTCAAAATATTTCCAACAATGTCAACAATCTTGGAAGGACGCACAACCAAGCATCACGTAACAACAAAAAATACAAAAGAGAAAACAAGTTGTTCCCAACCATTGTTAGGGCAATCAAAAAGTGGAACCATCAATAAATCAAACGATACAGCAGCTGCACGCGGGATACAAATCAATGGACCAATGCATAAAATAATTGCGATTCCAACAATAATAGAAGGATATTTACCTATACGTTGGGTGATGCCCGTTAAGCCTTCGTCGTTTTTCGCCATAACAATTACAGAAAAAACTGCAATGATAATATCCACAGCCAAATAGGCAAAAATTGCAACAAACCAGTTTGGCGCAGTTTGCATTCCTAAAAATGGAGGGAAAATTACATTTCCCGATCCAAAAAACATGGCAAATAATGCCAAACCTAAAGTAAAGACATCGCGAATTCTAATGTTCATAACGCTCCTATTCTCATTCAATAGTTGCGGGGGGCTTTGGTGTTAGATCATAACAAACACGGCAAATACCAGGAACTTCGTCGATTATTCTACGAGTGATTTTTTCCAAAACATCCCAGTCTATTTGTGGAACACTGACTTCCATCGCATCAGTTGTATTTACGCATCTAATAATTGCTGGCCACTCGTAAGCGCGCTTGCCTTGCTTGACACCAGTGCCTTTAAAATCAGGAACAGAAACAAAGTATTGCCAAATCTTTTTATCCAAACCAGCATTTGCAATTTCTTCGCGAAGGATCGCATCTGCCTCACGAAGTGCATCCAACCTATCTCTTGTGATTGCACCAAGACATCTAACGCCGAGGCCGGGGCCTGGGAAAGGTTGACGTTGAACCATACTTTCTGGCAAACCCAAAGCAGCACCAACTTCGCGAACTTCGTCCTTGAATAGAACAGCTAAAGGTTCAACCAGCTTAAATTGTAAGTCATCAGGCAAGCCACCAACATTATGGTGAGCTTTAACTCCATCACTTTCTAAAATGTCAGGATAAATTGTACCCTGAGCTAAAAACTCAATGCCGCCGGCAGCTTCGTCTTCGGCAGCCTTGCGAGCTTCTTCTTCAAAAATGCGAATGAATTCCGCACCAATAATTTTGCGCTTCTTTTCAGGCTCTTCAACACCTTCCAACTTGTCAAGGAAGCGGTCAGTTGCATCAACATAAACCAAGTTTGCACCAAGTTCATTTTTAAAAACCTCAATAACTTGCTCACTTTCGCCCTTGCGCATAAGGCCATGATTAACATGAACACAAACAAGTTGTTGACCAATCGCTTTCATGAGAAGAGCGGCAACAACTGAACTATCAACACCACCAGAAAGAGCTAAAAGAACACGGCCACTACCAACTTGGTCTTTAATTAAACTAACTTGCTCTTCAATAAACTTGTTAGCAAGTTCAGGACTATTAATTCTAGCCATCTCTTCTGGTCTTTTAATGTATTGTGTAGAATTTGGTGTTGTCATAATTCCCCTTCCGTAATTCGAATAATTTTATCACATAAGACTAAATCTTAAATTCACCATTCTCCATAATTAGTATTTCTTCGCCGTTTGATTTATAACCAACAATTCTTGTGTCATCGGTACCAAAAACAAAGTCTTCGTGGAACGAGCAAACATTAATGCCTTCGGCTTCCAGTTCTTCGGTAGTCATTTGAAGACCTCCGACTATACATTTCGAATAAGCATTGCCCACTGCCATATGGCATCCAGAATTTTCATCAATCATATTATTGAAAAAACTAATTCCCGTCTTAAAAATGGCTGTATCCGAAGACACAATTGCAAACTCACCCAAATATCTTCCATTGGGATCGGAATTCATAATACTTTCAAGTGTCTCTTTACCTTGGCCTGCCTCGTAATTTTGAATCTGTCCGTCTTTTACTTCAAACTTAACATCATAAACAGGGCCGGCCTTACAAATCATTGGTCTGGACCCAACAATGGTTCCATTAACGCCTAATTTAGAAGGTATAGTAAACATTTCTTCAGTTGGCATGTTTGCACAAAAACCTTTTTGACTAACTGTAAAGTTAATTGGTGGAGCCATTCATTGATGATTTTTTGGAAGCTCAACCATAATATCGGTACCCAATCCTGTAGTAACATGAAGCTTTTCAAAATGATGCTCATTTAAGATTTTTTGATTGCTAAAGCATTTTTCAGACTTCGCTTCCCAAAATTTAATCGGATCATTTACGCCGTCTATATACAACAAATCAAAAATGGTATTTCAGAGCTTTATGAAAGCATCATCGTCTGAAAGATCGGGGTATACTTTATTGGCCCATTCCTTACTTGCACTAACACATATTACATATGGAATTTTCAAATCACGTTTTAGGCTTGCAAAGATTTTCTGAACGCTTTTGTTATAAAGACCAATTCTTTCTGTGTCAAGATTATTATAAAAGTCTGTATTATAACTTTCGATGAGCAAAAAGGCCAGGTCTTCGCCATATTTATCACGAGCAGCCTGGGGCCAGTCAAATTCCTCTCCAAGTTTTGAAGTATCAGAATTTGCATATTTTTCTCTTGCGTTATATGGATCAACTCACGCAACCATTACGTCCTTAGCACCCATCTCATACGCAATTTTAGAGCAAGCTCTTGCTAAGTCCGGACAAATAGTAGGACATTCAATTGCAAGAGCCCATCCCTTCTTAAATTTAACTCCATATGCCAATAACAGACGTGCATAATCTTCGATTTTTCTTTCGAAGTTTTCTACCCCCTCAACTAACAATGGGTTGTACATATTGATCCTTTCTAATCTGTCGAAGTAATAAATACCTGAGTTTTATCTTCTATAAAGCTTTGAAGTTTCTCTCTTCTTGACTCGTCAAGTTCGCTCATGACATCGTCTAAAAGTAGTATAGGTCTTTTGTCGAGCATATCCTCTATAAGTTTTACTTCTGTGAGTTTAAAACTCAAAACGATGCTTCTTTGCTGACCCTGGCTGGCGAAGTTCTGGGCGTCTTCGCCGTTTAACACGAAGACAATCCTGTCTCTGTGAGGACCAATTAAAGCCCTACACCTGGCCTTTTCTTCGGAGAGCTTCTCATCGAAGGCACAGCCCAACTTTTCGCGAGCCTCATCCCTTGAAATTTGCTCAAGTTTGTCATCCATCGCCCACGAAGGATAATATTCAATGCTTAACTTTTCATTTTGTCCCGCAATTTGGCTATAGTAGTCCGAAATAACCGGCAAAATCTTTTGAATTAGCCCATGCCTGTAAAAAACAAGTTGCGCGCCAGTCATAATTAAAACATCGTTTACACTTTTGAACATATCGTCACTTGCTCCGTCGCGCAAAAGAGCATTTTTTTGCTTGAGCGCTTTGGAGTAATCGTGCAAAACGGTGTAATAGTCCTTAGAAATTTGCGAACCCAAGCCATCCACGGCACTTCGGCGCATTGTATTGCTTCCTTTGACGAAGGCCAGGTCATCGGGCGTAAAAACAACACTCGGGAAACGACCTTTCAAGCTCGAAATGCTTTTGTTCTTGCCATTTAACTTGTAAGTTTTTTTACCATCGCTAATTTGGAGCTGCAAAGTATGTTTTGTTTGAGTGTTATTATCGAAAAGTTCAGCTTCAACTTGCGAAGACTTGTCTTCGGCAGTTTTACAAATTAGTTCGTTTGTCAGAGCATTACGAAAACTTGAAATTTGAGTGAGCAAGCCAACGGCTTCGATAAGGTTTGTCTTGCCCGTTGCGTTAGGTCCCACAATTTTATTGATTCCAGACTCAAAGTCGCGCGACTCGTCTTCGTAATTACGAAAATTACGCAACTTTAGCTTGTTAATTGTGAAACCTGAGGCCAAAATGACCTTCGCTTACGAGGTTTTTACAGGAAGCAAAATATATGTGATTTGACCAGCGTCTTTAAACACGCCAGGTTTATCGCCAGCAACAATTTCGATGTTGATATCCTCCGAAGCAAAGCAACCAAGACCTTCCAATACGTAACCACAATTAAAGGAGATCTCAATTTTGTCTTCGGAGCCATTGAATTTGGCTTCAACACTCTCGTCGCAAGTTCCTACATCTGCAGCGCTGCCACTAAGAGCAAGTTTGCCAGCTGCTGGGTCAAAAACCATCTTCAAGCTTTGGTCGCTGAAAGACAAAACACCAATCCTGCGAACAGCTTCAGTCAAATCTTTAGCCTTTACCGTCGCAGTAAGATTTGGAGTTACGTCCAAAAGCTGATTGTATGGAGGGAAGCTACCTGCAAGCCTTCGGTTGATGAAAATTATGTCATTACATTCAACAACGACTTGATTCTCAGAAAGAGAAATAACGGCACTTTCGATATCGCCCTTAAGGCCAGCTACATCCATCATAAATTGCCCTGGAATTACTGCCGCAAACTCCGAAGTGTTATCGGTTTTGAGCTCTGCGCGAGCAACTGCAATCCTATAAGCGTCAGTTGCAACAAGCTCAAGCTTATTTCCCTCGACCTTAACATTTACACCTTGCAAAATTGGTCGGCTGTCATCGCGAGCAGTCATCTTCGCAACGCGTTTTGTCATATCACTGAAATCCTTGAATGGAAGAGTAACTTTTTCAGTTGTTTCAACCTTCGGGAACTCAGGATAATCGGTTGAATTTAATGTGCGAATGCTGAAGTTAGAATTTGCACAAGTTATGTCTGCCTTTTCTTCGGCAACCTCGATGTTTACAGCTTCATCCGAAAGCGCCCCAACAATGTCACTAAGCAATTTTGCAGGAAGCAAAGCCTTGCCATCCTCTTCAATAAGAGCCGGAGCAGTTGCTTGAATACTAAGCTCAAGATCGGTGCCGCGAAGGGTTACTTCGTTCTCGCTAGCTTCAATTAAAATACCAGCAAGAGCAGGGTTTGTGGCCCTCGGAGACACAGCCTTATTAACAGTGTTTAGAATGTCATTTAATGCCGATTGATTGATAGAAAATTTCATATTTCGCCTTTCTTCTGTCTGCCCCGCATTATAACAAAAGACCCCCTGAGGTCATACATCAATTGCACCAAAATACATCACACACGCCAATCACCAGCACCACTCCGAAGCCACAGCGCCCAGGAGAGATTTTGCAATACATATTTCTCAACGGCTTCGCGGAATGCCAACGTGCAGGCAAGCTGCCAGCAAGTCTTCGGCGCTGCAGGGGTTTCGAAATATATATTACAAAATCTCTCACACCTGAGCCGACCCCCCAACCACCCAATACTTGGCTCAAAATGCCTTAAGTGAGTGAAAATTTCAAACTTTCAGAACCATTTTGGCGCAAATTAAGTTAAGTGAGTGGAATTTTTTAAGAACTAAAAAATTTTTGGCAGAATTTGCCTTAAGTGAGTGGATTTTCCCGCTAAATTCACTCACTAAAGACGTTTTCAGCCATTTCGTCTACACAAAACATAAAAATTCACTCATTTATTGCGTTTTGAGCCATTTAGCGCTATTGAGTATGGCAAATTTTTAGAGGAAAAACAAATACACCAAAAAGGGATGTTGGGATGGGGCCGGTGAGATGTTTAGACGACGATGTTGACTAGGCGGTTGGGGACGACGATGACTTTTTTGGGGTTATCGACGCCTACAGCTTCGAGGGCCATCTTCTCGATATCTTGCTCCGAAGCATCAGTCGCGACCATGATCTTTGCCTTGATTTTGCCCATAACCTGAACTGCGAGCTCGACTTCGTCTTCTTTAGCTGCTTCGGCATCGAAGCTAGGCCACGCTTGACAGTGAACAGAGCCTTCGCCTTTAATAACATCGGTCCAAAGTTCTTCAGCCATGTGAGGAGCAATTGGCGCGATAAGTTCTACCATGGTTTTTGCGATGTCGAGGCAGACTTCCTGCGCTTTTTCGCAATTGCTTCGGCGTTCTGGGCTGGCAGTTTGAAGGAACGCAACCGTGGCGTTCGTGAGCT